>JAUYSF010000455.1 GCA_030696435.1 Desulfoprunum sp.
TCATCAACTCTTCGGCAGACTCAACCATTTCCTTGGCAAGTTGCGTCTCTTTCTTGCTGCTCTCAAGAAGGAGGCGCACCTCGTCAACCTCCTTCTGCAGGGCGGTGTTGTGGTTTTCCTTACGCTTTACCTCATCCTTTAAGCCCCCAAGCTCCTCGTGGTGCTTCCTGGTATCTTTCAGGAATTCCTCTTTTTCACGCTGCAGAACCTCATTTTGATCGAAAAAGACTGTGCTTTCCTCAGTCAGTTTTCTGTTCTGTTCGTGCAATTCAAAGAATTCTTCCGCCAGAAGCTCCAGATATGCCTTGACTTCAAGAGAATCATATCCCCTGAATTTTATTTGAAATTCCTGATCTTTAATAGCCTGTGGAGTAATTGACATGAGAATGCTCCATGTGTTGAGGGAATGAATGGATTACACAAGCGGCGGCGGTTACCCAAGTCCCATGGCCAGACGTTTCAAGGTCGGAACCAGGAAATTCTGGAGAAACATGATAGCCAGTATAAGGATCATGGGTGAGAAATCGATATTGCCCATACTGATGGGCAGAAGCCGTCGAATGCGGCTTAGTAGCGGTTCTGTAACCTCGTAGAGAAAACGGACTATGGGATTTCCCGGATCTGCGTTGACCCAGGAAATAACCGCTCGACCAATGACAATCCACATATATGCCACCAGGAGAAATTCCACGAGCTGAGCCACGGCCATCATAAAATTATTGATCACAAACATTTCAACCCTCTCTTATCAAGCAACCTTGCTTCCGGCCGGCACCATGCCACTGACAGTGGACAACACCAGCCGCTCTTTGCCCTCCACCAGTGCTTTGGCAGCCAACACCATGCCCTGGGAGGGGATGCCCATCAGTTTTGCCGGTTTCATATTAGCCACCACCAAGACCAGGAGCCCAATTAATTCTTCGGGACTGTAGAACTCGGCTATGCCGGCCACGATTGTCCTTTCCTCCGGCACCCTGACTGTCAGTTTTATCAATTTTTCCGATTTTTTTACCCGCTCCGCCGCTACTATTTCCGCGACCCGCAGATCGACCATCTGTAACTGATCAAAGGTAATGAGGCCCTGCCCGGCTTCTGCTGGGGGCTTATCTATTTTTCCGGAGGCCTTGGCAGATTGTGAAATCTCTTTCACTTGGTCTTTTTCCATCCGGGGAAAGAGGGATTCAATTGGCCTCAGAGCCGTATCCGGTGGCAGGAGTCCCCATCGCCCACTTTGTTGCAGATTGCCAAGGAGGACACTATCAGCCTCAAGCCCCAGTCCAAAAGCCATCTTTGCAGCAGCCCCAGGCATGATCGGCCCCAGGACCATAGTCAGAATCCGCAGACATTCCGAAAGAGTATACAGTACGGTATGCAGCCGCTCAGCGCTTTCGGCCTCTTTGGCCAAGGCCCATGGCTCATTCGTCACGATATATTTATTGGCACAGCTGATGACCTCCCAGACAGCCTGAAGAGCCCGATGAAACTGAAAATGCTCCATCGCCTCAGTGTAAAGTTCAAGCATCTGCTCAGTTGTCTTCTGCAGGAGTGAATCCGTCGGACTTATTGGGCCGGGAGCCGGAACCCGGCCACCGGTATATTTCTGTAGCATGGCCATTGATCTGCTGTAAAGATTGCCGATATCATTGGCAAGGTCGGAGTTTTTTCGAGCGACGATGGCCTCACTGCTAAACGAGGCATCAAGCCCGAAGGACATCTCCCGCAAGGTAAAGTAGCGCAGGGTATCTACACCATATTCCTCAATAAGCTGAGCTGGTCGTACGACATTGCCAATACTCTTTGACATTTTGGTGTCATCGACATTCCAGTAACCGTGCACATGCAGTTTTTTATACAGGGGTATACCCATGGACATCAGCATGGTCGGCCAGTAAATGGCGTGGGGTTTGAGGATGTCTTTGGCGATCACATGCTCGGCAACAGGCCAGAAGGTCTTGAAATCAGGGCCATCCGGGTAGTTCAGGCCAGTCAGATAATTAATGAGGGCATCAAACCAGACATAGGTGACAAAATTGGCGTCAAACGGCAGCTCGATTCCCCAGGTCAGGCGCGATTTCGGCCTGGAGATACACAGATCCTCAAGGGGCTCGGAAAGAAAGGAGAGGACCTCGTTTCGATAGCGCTCCGGAGTGATGAAATCGGGATTATCCTGAATATGTCCGATCAGTCTTTGCTGATAGCGCGACATGCGGAAAAAATAATTCTGTTCGGCTATCTCCTGCGGCGGAGTCTGATGATCGGGGCACAGTCCGTCAACCAACTCCTTCTCAGTCAGAAACCTCTCGCACCCTCGGCAGTACAAACCGGAATATTCATCAAAATAGATATCGCCGCTGTCGTAGACCTTCTGCAGGATTGCCTGCACCGTAGCAATATGTTGGGGATCGGTAGTGCGGATAAAATTATCGGGATGTATTTCAAGAAGCGGCCAGGTGTCGCGAAAGAGGCGGCTGATCCTGTCAGCATAGTCTTTCGGTGCAACATCCTCTTTGGTAGCCGCCTCAGCAATCTTATCTCCGTGCTCATCCGTCCCGGTCTGAAAACGCACCCTTGCGCCGGTCAGTCTGCGGAAGCGGCTGTACGTGTCGGCAACAATGGTGGTATAGGCATGCCCGAGGTGCGGTTGAGCATTAACGTAATAAATAGGTGTTGTTATATAGGCTTTCATGAGTCAGTACGGTAGTTATGCAAAAGGGTCCAGGGGCAGGATTGGCTATTCTATGGTTTTTTCTCACTTTTAACAGCTTTCTCCGATTTCTCGGTTTTGGACGGTTCAGAAACGCACCATTCAGCTTTCTGCATCAACGCATCTTCGCCTTTTTCATTACTCACAACTATCGATTCCTGCAATGGATTCTGCCGTTTGACGAGGAAATATTCATCACCTATCTTAATCTTTTTACCGGGTTTCGGCATCCCCTTGCGCTGTCTGCGATAGGTCTCATATTCATAGGTAAGACAGCAGAGAAGTCGGTTACAAAGTCCTGATATTTTAGAGGGATTAAGAGGCAGATCCTGCTCTTTGGCCATCTTGATCGAGACGGAATCAAATTTCTTGATAAATGAAGAGCAGCAGAGTTCCCGCCCGCAGGTCCCCAGACCACCGAGCATCTTGGTCTCGTGCCGCACCCCGACTTGGCGCATCTCAACCCGGGTGCGAAATTCCTGCACCAGATCCTTGACCAAGTTGCGGAAATCCACCCTGTTATCGGCAGTAAAGAAAAAGATCATCTTGCTGCCGTTGAAAAACCTCTCGACCCGAACCAGACTCATATCAAGTTCATGCTTCTCGATCAAAGAGACACAGGCGGAAAAGGCTTGCCTTTCCTGCTCAAGGAGGTGGGTGTGGCGCTCCAGTTCCTCGCGCCCGAGTTCTTTCACAATTTCAAAAGAGGCCTGGCGCGGCTTTTCACTGCACATGCAGGGTGGCGCCGTCTCTTTGATCAGTGCCGGCTCAAGGCCATGATCGGTCTTGATCATCACCACTGTATCGCGTTTGAGACCCGCAATTGAGGACGAGGCGGTAAACTGCTGGCCATCTTCCCGGAAACGGATATGGTAAAAGACATCTGCCGGCTCGACATTCGCCGGTGCAGCAGGTCGCTCTTCTTGATTTTCTGCCATAATTCTAAAAGAGAAAAAGTTTCAACCACGTACCCCCCAGGACGATATAGTGTCGGGGAGACAGGCAAATGGAAGGTGAATACATCCCCCATACGTCCTATAAATTGAACAAAAGGACCTCACATACAAGGGTACGGTTGCAGTTTCGAGCCAGTTCTTTCTCAGCCCTGTTGACGGCCTGCAGTCCGGCAAAAAGTTGCCTGAGGCTCCGGCTTTTCCCTCTGCCGGCATCGCCGGTCTGCATCAACCCCTCGCTTCCGCATCTCTTTGGCAGGTCACAGGCAAGCATGAGCTGATCTCTGAGCCAAATCTTTAAAAGACCGAGAAAAGGCGGCAGATTTTCCTTGAGCTCAGCCATCACCTCCGCGGTTTTCAGCAGGGTACCCGGATCCCGATCACCATCGAGATCTGGGTCGGCAATAACGGAAATCACTTTTTTCATGATCCCTATCATCTCCGTTTTCAAAAAAAGCCCTGCTCTACCAGGACTACCCTCTGATAGCCTGGCAAGAAGATGGGCTGCTTCCGGATCTGGCCGTTCAGGTTGTTCTGCCAATATCCGGACAGTATCCTGTTCACTCAGATAATGAAAAGGCACGACCTGGCAACGGGAAATAATGGTCGGCAGAACCTCTCTCGAAGAATCAGCGGTCAGTATCAGCAGGTTGTCGGTCGGGGGCTCCTCAAGGGTCTTCAGGAGGCTGTTCGCCGCCTCCGCCCTCATCGTATGCACGTCTTCGAGCAGCACCACCCGGGTATCGGATTCATAGGGCGGATAACTGAGGGCCTGACACATCTGCCGCACCTGCTCAATCTTGATTGCCCCTTTTTCCGGGCTGATCACCATGAAATCGGGATGATTGCCGGAACGAAATTTCCGGCACGACACACAGCTCCCACAGGCCCCGGGATGATCGTGATCGCGGCAGTTCAAGGCGGCTGCCAGGCCTCTGGCAAAGAGCTGCTTCCCCACTCCTTCAGGTCCCTTGAAGAGAAAGGCATGGGGCAGCCGACCGGTTGCAAAGGACCGTAGAATGAGTTTTTTGGCCTTCTCCTGACCCAACAGCTCGGTAAAGCATATCCCCCGCCCGAAATCGCCCATCTCCCGAGTTCCTCTCGCTGCTAGAAAAGAGACTGCTGTTTCACCGGCAGGGAGACCTCAGAGTCCTCTCCACCACCACTCTCCTCCAAGCCATTGAGAAAGAGATACCGTTCCATGGCCCGCTGATATTCCGTCCATTGCATCTGGCTGCCATGCATCTTGCGCCGCAACCCTTCAAGGACGTTCATCTTGGCATCAAGATCATCGATGTAACTGAGGAGCAGGGCCTCAACGGTCATGGGGACAGTAGGAGATCCGAATTCCTGGCGGCCATGGTGGCTGAGGACAAGATGCTGCAGCTGCTCCAGCAGATCCCGAGGAAAATCAGGGATCTTGTTGGCTGCTGCCGCAACCATCTCGCTGCCGATAACAAGATGCCCTTTCAATCGGCCTTGATCTGTATAGTCAACAATGCCCAGATTCATGACCAGTTCATCCACTTTGCCGATGTCATGGAGCAAGGCGCCGGCGATGAGCAGGGAACGATCGACCCCGGCATAATGCGAGACCATAGCCTCCGCAACCTGGGCCATGGACAGCGAGTGTTCCATGAGACCACCACTGTAGGCATGATGAATGCCCTTGGCGGCCGGGGCGACCTGAAATCTCTCCCAGATCTCACCCGGTTTGAAGAAATGGTTGAGCAGTTTTTTCAGAAAAGGGTTCTTGACCGAGCGTGCCAGCTTCTGAATCTCCTCCGCCATCTGCTGTGGGTCATTGATGCTTGCGGCAACAAAGTCGGCAAGATCGACCTGATTCCTCGGGACCTCTCTGAGCCCCTCCACCTTCAGCTGCAGCTTATCGCGAAAAGACTGGACCATACCGGTTAACTGAACGAACTCCCCCGGCACGCAGATCTTCTGAAGGGCCTCGACATTATCCCAGATCGGGCCACTCAGTTCACCGCTGCGGTCAACCACCGTCAGGATGAGATAGCACTTGCCGGCCTTGGTTTCGGATATCCTGACCGATTTGACAAGGAACAGGTCATCGAGACGATCGCCTTCTTTCAGATGTTCAACAAATCGGCTTTTAGCCATGCCAGTGCTCCTGTCCTCTCTTTCTTATACGTTGAACCTGAAGTACATACAGTCGCCGTCGGCGACCACATATTCCTTGCCTTCAACCCGCATCAGACCCTTTTCCTTGGCCTTGGTCTCTCCCTGGCAGGCGACGTAATCGGCATAGGAAATAACCTCGGCCCTGATAAAACCATGCTCGAAGTCGGAATGAATCTTGCCGGCTGCCCCCGGCGCCTTGGTTCCCACGGAGATGGTCCAGGCCCTGGTCTCTTTCTCGCCGACTGTAAAGAAGGTCTGCAGGCCCAAAAGGGCGTACCCAGCCTTGATCAGACGGTTCAGACCGGGCTCCTCCATATGCATATCCAAGAGAAATTCCTGCTGCTCCTCCTTGTCGAGCTGGCTCAACTCCTGCTCGATGCTGCCGGCAATCATCACTACCCGATCACCCTCAGCCATGGCCGCGGCCTCAAGACGCTGCACATATGCATTGCCATGCAGGACATCATCCTCACTCACATTGGCCACATAGAGAACCGGTTTCGCCGTTAGAAGACAGAGGTCTCTAACGAGATCCTCTTCCAGTTCGCTTTCGAGGGTGAGCTTTCTGGCCGGCTGCCCCGAATCAAGGAGGGCCTGCAGGCGCTCCAGACAAGCGGCCTGGGCCTTGAAGGTCTTGTCGCCGGACTTTGCCTGACTCTGAGTCTTACGCAGCCTTTTATCAACGGTATCGAGGTCGGCCAAGATCAGCTCCATGGTAATGACCTCGCGGTCGCGATCCGGATCAATGGACCCATCAACATGGATAATATTATCATCTTCGAAACAGCGGATGACATGCACAATGGCATCCACCTGCCTGATGTGGCCAAGGAACTGGTTGCCAAGACCTTCTCCCTTGCTGGCACCCTTAACCAAGCCTGCAATATCAACAAACTCCATCTGGGTGTTGATCTTCTTTTTGGTCTTGGCTATTTCGGCCAGGACATCCAGACGTGCATCCGGCAGTGACACGATGCCAACATTCGGCTCAATCGTGCAGAACGGATAATTTTCAGCAGCAATACCGGCTGCCGTCAAGGCATTAAAGATCGTTGACTTTCCCACATTGGGCAAACCAACAATGCCGCAGCGAAACCCCATAACAACAACTCCTTATTAAAAAAAGACAAGAGGTCGGAACAAGCACCCTTGTCATCCGCCTCTCTCCTGTTCATCCCTTGTTAAAACGACCGGAACCAACCATATAACCCGCCAGCCGTCTTCTATCTCTGCTGCGCCGGAGATCCCAGCGGTCAGCAGGATTTTTGCGGTACAAAAAGAGCTTTTGCGGACAAATATTTCAGAACAGAGTATTATAACCGGAATATCTGAAAATGCCCATGTTTTAACCCGCGCGCGGCGGTGTTCACTCTCAGCTTATTCTCTGATCATGTCGACAACCCTGTTTACCAACTGTACTCTCTTTGCCGAACCTTACGGCAATGTAATCCGCAATGCCTATCTTCTGGTAAAAGGCAATACCATCGCCGAGACTGGCCCCATGGCAGATCTCGCCTTTCCTGAAGACGCAAAGGTGGTCGACGCCAGCGGCAAACTCCTTATGCCCGGCCTCATCAATGGTCACAATCACTGCGCCATGACCCTCTTCAGAGGGCTTGCCGATGACCTGGGGCTGAACGATTGGCTGCATGGACATATCTTCCCTGCCGAGGCCAGATATGCCAATCCCGAGATGGTCTACTGGTGCACCAGACTTGCCGCGGCCGAGATGATCCTCTCGGGCACCACCTGTGTGGCCGATGCTTATTTCTTCTCCGGAAGCTCGGCTCAGGCCCTTGCTGATTGCGGGATGCGGGCCGTGATCGGTCATGGCATCGTCGATTTCCCGGTACCGAGCGTCCCCGATCCAAAGAAAAATATCGAGACAGTAGCCTCCTTCATTGCAGAGTGGCAAGATCGGCATCCCCTCATAACACCTGCCGTTTTTGCCCACGCCCCCTATACCTGCTCTCCGGCTACCCTAAGAAAGGCCAAGGACCTAGCCGATCGCACGAATGTGCGTTTTTTCACCCATCTGGCAGAAGGACGACAGGAGATAGAGATGATTATCGATCCCCAGGGAACCAGTCCCGTGCGTCATCTGGCCGCCCTTGATCTCCTTGGACAAAACACCGTCTGCGTGCACAGCATCTGGCTGGACGATCAGGACCTCGATCTCCTTGAGGAAAGCGGCACTTCAGTTGTCACCTGCCCGCAAAGCAATTTGAAACTGGCCTCCGGCATCGCCCGGATTGAAGAGATGCGCCGGCGAAATATCGTCGTTGGCCTGGGCACCGACGGTTGTGCCAGCAACAACAGCCTCGACATGTTCAAAGAGATGGATATGCTCGCCAAAATCCAAAAGGTCGAGAGAAACGATGCTACCGCCATGCCGGCCCAGTCCGTCCTGCAATGTGCGACGACAGGCAACGCCTCACTGCTGCATCTTCCCCTGCTCGGCCGCCTGCAACCGGGTTGCAAGGCAGACCTGATCGTCCTCGATCTCGCAACCCCGCACCTCACCCCCTTCTACAATCCCGACTTGCTGGTCTATGCGGCAAGCGGCGCTGATGTCCATACCGTCATGATCGATGGCAGGATTATCTTGGAAAACAGGAAGATACTCTCCTTTGACCTCCAGGAGACCATGGCAAGAATAGCCGAGCTGACACAAACGATACGGCAGGCCAACTGACCATTCTCCAATGCCACACATCATTTTGCAAATCACATGAAAATACGGTTCTCCGCCTGCAGAATGTGGCTTCGCCGATTCTTCTTCAGCTTCTTCCTCATCAGTATCACCTCGGCTCTCATCCTGAGATTTGTGCCGCCACCACTGACTCCTCTCATGGTTATCCGGGGCATCCAGGGAATGTCGGAGGGCAGGGGGTTTGTCATCAGAAAACAATGGCAACCGCTCGAAAGGATATCTCCCCTCCTGATACAGGCCGTCATTGCCTCTGAAGATCAGAAGTTCCCCAATCATTTCGGCTTCGACCTTCAGGCCATATCCAAGGCCTATTCCAACAATCTGATCGGAAAGAGACAGAAAGGGGCCAGTACCATATCCCAGCAGACTGCCAAGAATGTTTTCCTCTGGCCGACCAGTTCATACCTCCGCAAGGCTATCGAGGTCTATTTCACGCTCCTTATTGAATCTGTCTGGAGCAAAGAACGGATCATCGAGGTCTATCTCAATGTCGCTGAATTCGGCCCCGGAGTCTACGGGGCAGAACAGGCGGCCCAAATGTATTTTCACAAATCGGCTTTGGGACTGACATCAAGAGAGGCGGCCATGCTCGCTGCGATACTGCCCGCCCCCAGACGATGGGACGCCGCACACCCAACCACATATCTGTTACAGAGGCGGCGATGGATCATGCAGCAAATGAGAAATGTAGGTCCGATTGATTTGAACTGAATTCCTGGGTGCCTTCGCCGTCTCCAGACCAATTATAGCGGTGGGTTGTTGCATCCACCCTCCTCACCCTTTTCCCGCTCAACCGCACTGCCACGCCCGGACAAGCTGGGATTAGTCATGAAATAGGTGTGGGCCGAGAATCCCTGGTCATCAACCGGCACCCGCCGATACTGACCATCGGACAGCAGTTCCCAACTCTGCATTGTATCCTCAAAGCAGTGGACCATGATCTCGTTCAGCACCTGCTGATGCACCGTCGGGTTTTCAATAGGGACCAGCAACTCCACTCGACCATTCATGTTGCGGCCCATCCAGTCGGCCGAGGAGATGAAGACCCTGGCCTTCTCCGACGGCACAGGATCTCCGGCCCCGAAAACAAAGATCCGTGAGTGTTCAAGGAAACGACCGATGATACTCTTGACGCTGATATTCTCAGAGAGCCCCGGGACGCCGGGCCTGAGGGCACAGATACCGCGGACGATGGCCATGACCCTCACCCCCGCCTGCGAGGCCTGGTACAGTCCGTCAATAAGATCACGGTCGGTCAGGGCGTTGGCCTTGATCCAGATCGTGGCCGGACGGCCTGATCGGGCATGTTCAATCTCCTCGGCAATCAATTCCATCAGCGCTGCACGCAGGGTCTTGGGCGCAAACGCCAGCCTGTTCAGACACTGTGGCGGATCATAGCCGGTCATGTAGTTGAAGATTTGCAGAGCATCACGGCACAGATTCTCGTTATCGGTGAAAAAGGACAAATCTGTGTAGATCCTCGCCGTGACCGGATGATAGTTGCCGGTACCGAAATGGGCATAGGACTGTAGCCGCCCACCTTCCCGCCGCACCACCAGACTGAGCTTAGCATGAATCTTCTTGTCGACAAAGCCGTAGACTACATGGGCACCGGCCTCTTCCAATTCTCTGGCCCAGCGGATATTGGCCTCTTCATCGAAGCGGGCCTTCAATTCGACCACTGCCGTCACCTGCTTACCGGCCTCCGCCGCCTCGATAAGGGCAGTGACAATCGGTGAATCACTACTGGTACGGTACAGAGTCTGCTTAATGGCGATCACCGCCGGATCATGGGCTGCCTGGTTAACAAACTGGGCGACCACATCAAAGCTCTCATAGGGATGATGGACAATGAAGTCCTTAGCGCGGATGGCCACAAAGATATCACCGTTGAAATCCCTTACCCTTTCCGGAAAGCGCGCCTCAAAGGGAATGAAGAGCAGATCCGGCCGATCGGCCACAATCAGTTGTTTGATATCGACCAGACCGAGAATTCCCTCACGTAGAAAAATGTTATTCTGAGCGACATCCAGTTCATCAACAATGATACGACGCAGACCAGGATCAATATCGGCATTGATCGATAACCGAATCACCGAACCGCGGCGGCGGGCCTTGAGGGCCGTCTCAAAGGTCTGCACCAAATCCTCCGCCCGTTCGTCGATCTCCATCACCGTATCGCGGATAATGCGCAGGCTCCCGCCCTTTAAAAGCTTGAAGCTGGGATAGAGATAGTTGAGGAAAAGCAAGATGGTATCTTCCAGCAGGACAAAGCGGATTGTCCTGCCACCCGGCAACCGGATGAAACGATCAACCTGTTTCGGAATGGGAATGAGGGCATACATCCCCTCGCCATCCGGACGCTCAAGCTGAAGGAAAAGACAGAACCCGAGATTGGGAATGAACGGAAAGGCCGTTGCCGGATCCACCGCAATCGGGGTAAGAAGCGGAAAAATATGCTCGATGAAACAGTTCTGCAACCACTTGCGCTCAGCGACCGCCAATTCCTCCGGCGCCAATACCTCCATTCCCTTTTCCTTCAATTCTTCCCGCAGTTCCCGCCAGCAGGCCTGCTGCTCCTGCATAAGCAAGGTGGCCCGCGCCAGAATAACAGTGATCTGTTCCTGCGGACTGAGGCCGTCGATACTCGGAGTAGTTATGCCTGCTTCAATCTGGCCCATGAGACCGGCCACTCGCACCATGTAAAACTCATCCCAGTTAGAGGCGGATATGGAGAGAAAGCGAACCCTTTCGAGGATGGGATGACGGACATTTCTGGCCTCACCCAGCACCCGCTCATTAAAGGCCAGCCAGCTCAACTCCCGATTGAAAAATCGCTGTGGCGAGAGCAGTAGGTTGTTGCCGCTGACAGAATCTTGAGCAGCAGGAGTCAATTTCCTGCGTGGGGATTCTCGACGGGTTTTCGGGCGTGCGGGGGTATTCATAGTACATTCTCTCTTTCGGGTGAAAAGGACTCGCACCGCCACAAGGAAAGGTGCTTCTCTCATTTTTTTCAGGACAATTCTCGGAAATGCAGGCAGATACCGATCCGCACGCTTCCTTCAATGACAGGTTAGCGCATAGCGTACCTGGCTTCAATATTTTTTCCTGGGAGCCTGTCGGATTATGCCATTTTTCCCCATCTCTGCGTTATTTTCGAAAATCAATGCTCGCAATATCAACTATATGGCTGTGCTTAATTTTCGAAAATGCCTTGATCTGAGAAAAAATTTCTATAATCCGACAGACTCCTGGCAATTCCAAAACATCAACCGCTCCGCTTGACACAACACACAACTGTTGTTACAGATATTTGTAACACATGATACATATTAGCCAGTCTCATTTTGTCACAGGAATCGACATGCAGAAATCAACCGACGAAAACCCTCACGAGTGGTTGCTGTTCTTTTACACCATCCCGGCGATCCCGGTGAACAGCAGGGTGAAGATCTGGCGCAAGCTGCTCAAGGCCGGTGCCGTCCAGCTCAAAGGAGGGGTCTATATCCTACCCTGCAGCGACGAACACCGGGAGGCTTTGCAGTGGCTTCTTGCCGAACTTCCGGCCATGAGAGGTGAAGGCCTCCTTGTCAAAACCGGGAGCATCGAACCATTACAACACCAGGATATTATCGAACTATTCAACGAACAGCGACGCCAACAGTACCAGCAAATCGCCGACAAGATCGAGGCCTTCGCCGGCCGAATTCAGAATGTGCACAAGGGCGGGAAAGAGAAAAAAAACACCAGTCTCTTTAAACAGTATGAAAAAATCCA
>JAUYSF010000143.1 GCA_030696435.1 Desulfoprunum sp.
AAGGCCACCGACGTCGAGAATCAGGCAGACATCACCGTTGCCGAGGATGGTACAACCGGCGATACCGGCCGGATTACCGATATAATCCGACAAACCCTTGATGACGGTCTGTTGCTGGCCCAGTATCTCATCGACAAACAGGCAGATGGTGGTGCCGTGGTTCTCGAGCACTATCAGGATGCCTTCCTCCAAGCGGGTGCTGTCCGGTTCCTTGCCCAGGACCTTGTGCAGGCGCAGGGTCGGATAGAAGGACTCGCGGACCCTGATCAGCTCGTCCCGACTCGGCGTCAGGGTGATATCCTTGGCAGTCGGCCGGAAGGATTCCTTGATGGCCAGGATCGGCACAATGCATTTTTCCTGGCCGACCCGCACCAGCATGCCGTCGATGATGGCCAGGGTCAGCGGAATCCGCAGGTCAACCCGTGTGCCTTTGCCCAGCGTACTGTGGACATCGACCTTGCCCCTGATCTTGGCCAGATTCTGTTTCACCACGTCCATACCGACGCCCCGGCCGGAGATATCGGTGATTTTTTCGGCGGTCGACAGACCGGCCTGAAAGATCATCCGGAAGACCTTGTCATCGCTCAAGTCCGAACCGTCGCCTTCGATGAGGCCACTGGAGATGGCCTTGGCAATGATTTTATCCCGGTTGAGACCGCGACCATCATCAGAGATGGTGATCCAGATCTCGCCCTCCTCGTGGCGGGCCGACAACACCAGAGTACCGGTCTGATCCTTGCCGGTGCGCAGGCGTTCCTCCGGTGGTTCAAGGCCATGATCGAGCGAATTTCTGAGGATATGGACCAGCGGGTCGGTGATGGTCTCGATAACGGTCTTGTCAAGCTCGGTCTCCTCTCCGATCAGCTGCAAGTCCACTTTTTTGCCGGATTTGGCCGAGAGATCGTGCACGAGACGGATCATCTTGCGAAAGAGACCCGAGACCGGGATCATGCGGATCTGCATGGCCATCTCCTGCAGCTCCTTGACCAGTTTGCGCATCTGCTGAGCGGCCTTGGTGAAGCTCTCCATCTCAAGGCCGGCCAGATCGGGATTGTGGATCAGCATATTCTCGGCGATGACCATCTCACCGATGAGATTGATGAGACTGTCGAGTTTATCGAGATCGACCCGGATATCCTGCCTGACCACGGCCTTCTTTTTACCGGCATTCGACCTGGTGGATGCATCATCGACCGGGGGCTGGGTCCGCTCTTTCTGGCGGACCAGGGCTGTGGCAACCTCGGCCGGCGCAACGACACCCATGTCGATCAGTTCTTCGCCGATCGGTCTTGGCAGCATGCCATTTTCTCTATCAATTTCCTGATGGTCGATGGCCTCCCGGACCTGCTCTTCCGTGACTATGCCCTCATCGATCAGAATCTGCCCCAGCGGTCTTCGGGTGATGCCCTGGAGCAGGGCAATATAGCCGGGCAGACCGGAAATATCGCCCTTGCCGCCGTCGACTATGGCTGCGATGGCCTCACGCAGGACATCGACGACCTGCAGAAACACCTCGTCCGGTTTTTCACCGACCAGGCTCTCTCCTTCCTTCACACCGGCCAGGACCGTCTCGACTCGATGTGACAGTATCTCAAGATCCTTATAGCCGAGAAAACCGCAGTTGCCTTTCAAACTATGGATATTGCGGAATAACTCCGCCAGCATCTCCGGCCCATTGCTGACATCCTCCCAAGACAGAAATCCCTGCTCGATCTTCTCAATGAGTTCTTCGGCCTCCTTACAGAAGGTATCCTGCATCTCAGGGGTGATGATCATCTCAAAAGACAGCTCCTCGGCCGGGGAAGTGTCCACCGCCACATACTCAACAGTGGCCTGCACGGCATCCGCCGGTCCGGCAAGCGCCCTCTCGATGGACTCCCGCAACGCCTCGGAAATAAACCTGGCCTGATCCTCCATGCCCTGATCGGTATATTCCTGCCCGACCTCCTCAAGTGCTGCCTTGGCAAAATCGCAGGCCTGACAGAGAAGGTGGACATGTTCCTGCTGCAGGCTGATTTTATCGGAACGAACCAGATCAAGCAGGTTCTCGGCCGAGTGGGCCACCCCCTGGATATTGGTCAGTTCAAGAAAGCCGGCACTGCCCTTCATCGAATGAAAGAGCCGAAATATGGCGTTCATGGTCTCAAGCCAGTCATCCGCCGACCTGGAGATCCGCCCCAGTTCAATGATGATCGGCTCAAGCTGTTCGATCATGTCACTGCTTTCTTCAATAAAATCGTGCAGGATTTCTATGTCTTCAGCAGATATTTCAGGACTCATCATATCCCCTTGCGCTCCTTTTCATGGTTTCCGGCACAGTTGCACCAACCCACTCTTTCTTTGCTGATCGGTCGAACTCTTGAGATTAGTCGTGAAAACCTATTGCATTTCGCGTACCTAAAGACACAGATGCACGCTGTATTTAATTAATGATGTTTTTTCAATACGTTATAGAAAAAGAATCTGATTCTGCCCTAGCAGTCCCTCAGGCTGGAGAGGGGCCTGAGAGACCACCTAGTCCACTAAAGTATACGCAGTCTCATTTTGTAGACTGTGATTCGTGTCGGTGATGCGAAAGAGGTCATATTCCACTTGCAAATCAAGATGAGAACGCGAAGGCAAGCGAGGAGCGACAAAATTGGAATTATGAAAGGAAATGCAGGTCAACAGAGAAGAGGCGGGGAGGAGGAAAGGCAGCCTTCAGGCGCATGCCGGGTAGAGGGCATTGTGTCGTTTTAACATATTGATATACATCAGCAATTCTTGGTCTGTCAGAAAACATTTTTCGACAAAATACCCGCCGATCTTCTGCTGTCGGCACCTCTGGTAGAAGACCAGTTGATCGCGTTGCTGTCTATCGAGAAGACCGAGGTGCACGGCAATTTCGCCAAAGCGCTTTCCCGGTCGATGCGATTGAAATATTCTTAGGATATCCTTTGGTTGCAGCCAGCCAAGGCTGCAGCCCAGATCGCCGAGGCGCGGCCTGCTGGCCTTCTGCCAGATCAGGGCGTGGATAATATCCTGCCACCCGGCAACCTGGGCAAAATAGAGAAAATCGCCTAACATCAGTTTTCGGGATGGAAAACAGCCACATTCCGATTCAGACTCATAAATATCTTGGTCTGCCAGAGAGTCATCGGCACAATCAGCTGCTGCACTGACCGGTCTGAGGCTGCCGTCAGACCGGTCCTTCCTGAAAGCCTCGTTCGGGGTGTGAGAAACCGGTTGGCGCAGCAGGCGATCATCCCGTTTTTTAAGGTACAATTTCAGATTCTCATAGGATTCCTGCACACAATGAAAGCCATCCGAATGTTCCCGGCAGATATCTCCTGCAATTCCGCCTGCCAGATCAGGGTGGGTCTCCCTGGCCCTTTTCCGATAGGCGCTCTTTACGCCCGACATCTGCAGATAGTCGAGAAATTCACGTGATATATCAAGCTCATGGCCGAACAGGACCGTGCAGGATTGGAGCAGTGTGTCAAGAGAAAGCGGGCGTTCCATTGTGCACCGTGGAGAGGCGTATACATCAAGAATGATTGTCGTCTGTTCCATTCGACTTCGGCCTGGATACTCGGCCCACTATAATTTCCGCACCACAAGAGCACAAGCACATTCCAGTAAAATCTATGATATCGGCTAATTAACCAAAAAATCGAGAGCGACTCCGGCTGCAGCAGGGCAGGCACCCCAGTCTACAAAAGTAGACTGGGCTCTTTTTGCAGACGGTGCAATCAGAAAATCTCCAGCAAAAATCCCATTAGCCACATCCTATCTCCTTAATATCTTAGTGAATATTTAGAATGCGCCGTACGGGTATGCAAAATGCAGTACCCCTCTGAACAGTAATGGCGTGTTTCTTATTCACCACACCAACACTCTCAATGGCCCTATGAACATTTTCCTCTATGCTGCCGGCAATCCCGCTTATGCCGAGAAATTGCTGAACCAGATCAATAGCCTCATCGATCTGGAACAGGTGTTCCTGTTGCCGGCAGATTTCCCGCTCAGCGCCTTCCTGGATTTTGACATGCACAGCGGCGATGTGTTGGTCCTTATCCTCGCCGACAGGAAAGAACTTGATCAGTTGCTGGACATGAAAGAACTGCTGCAGGATTTTCGCCTCATTCTCATCCTGCCGGACGATGGCGAAGAGACGGTTGCCAGGGGACATCTGCTGATGCCTCGTTATTTATCATTTATTAACAGTGATATGACGGAGAGCATCCGGGTCTTGGGACGGATGATCACCCACCAGCACGTATGATTTTGAACAAGAAAGGCATGCTGCCAAAGCGCATTTTTTCATAAAAATGCCCGCAGGCCAAATATCTACGACGGACCGAGAAATTTTACAGGGAGGAAAAGCCATGGCACGTCAGGAGCAGGAAAACTGGCACGATACCGAAAACCAGGAAATCAACGAGGATATGGCCAACAAGTATCTGACGTTTTTCCTGGCCAGTGAGGTGTACGGCGTGGAAATAGCCTATGTCACCGAGATTATTGGTATCCAAAAGATCACCAGCATACCGGAGATGCCGGACTATATCAGAGGCGTCATCAACCTGCGCGGCAAGGTCATCCCGGTGATGGATGTGCGCACACGTTTTAGAATGACACAGCGCGAATACGATGAGCGGACCTGCATCATCGTGGTCGACATCACCGGCACCACGGTCGGTCTGGTGGTCGATGAGGTCAGCGAGGTGGCGGACATCCCGGCAGATCAGGTCGAGCCGCCACCGATGGGCCGCCAGGGCAAGGGTAATGCCTTCATCAAAGGTATGGGAAAATCGGGGGATGCTGTGAAGATTCTTCTGAATGTCGAGGCCCTGATCAGAGAAGAGGATCTTGACGCTGTAATGGAAATTGAATGATCGGCCCTCTCCTGCGGGAAAACGCCGATCACAGAGAATATCACCAGATCAACTGATAATAAACATATTCACCGAGGCACATTATGCTAAAAAATCTGAAACTGACAACGAAACTTCTGGGTTCCTTCCTGGTCGTCCTGGCAATTATGGTGATCGTCGGAGTGGTTGGCTACCGGGCAATGATGGGCGTTGCCGACAGATCAGACAAGACCGTGGACATCGGCACCATCGTCCAGTTGATCCTCGAAACCCGCCAGCAGGAGAAGAATTTTTTCATCAGAAAAGACGAAGAATCCTTGAAAAAGCAGGGTGAGAGCATCGCTAAACTGTTTGAACAGGTAAAAACCACCACTGCTAAATTCACCCAGCAGGCCAACAAAGACCAGATGACCAGCGTGGAAAACGACGTTAAAGCCTACCAGGCGGCCTTTCTGCAATATGTTGATTTGAATAAGCAAGGCGATGCCTTACTCGCCAAAGCAGCTGAGGCAGGCCGGGCTATCGTCATCGAGACTGACAAAATGGTGACCAGCCAGAAAGAGAAACTTATCGCTGCCGCAAAGGAGACCTCCGGCAAAATTAACGATTATGTTAAGTCTGCGACCGATCCCATTTCATCAGCTCAGATCACGAAAATCCAGCGAGAATCCGAAGAGATGATCCTTGACAGGATCGAGAAAATCAGCGACGCCGAACAGATTGTCAAACTGCTGATGAGCGCCAGAATAGACGCGAAAGAATTCATCATCTACAACGGCGCAAAAGAGTGGAAAGACAAACAGGACGCCGATATCAAGGCGATCAAGGATTTGGTCGTGAGCCTGAAGTCCCGTTTTAAACAACAAGCCAATATTGATCAAGCCGAAGCGATTCTGGCCGGTATCATCGCCTATGACAATTCATTTGATACGTATGCCGATCTGATTACCAAGAAGAAAGAGGCGGAAACCAAGATGATCGAGTTGGCCCGCAATGCCCAGAAGACCTGTGCTGAAGCCATGGTCGATCAGAAGGCCAAGATGCATTCCCAGATATCATCGGCCAATACCCTCCTGATAACATCCTGTGTCATTGCCTTTATTATCGGAATGCTCCTGGCCCTCATGATCACCCGTGGAATTACCGGGCCGGTGGCGAAAGTGGTACAGATGATCGAAGAGATCAGCAAGGGCCGTCTAACCTTGCGGCTCAAACTCGACAGCGGCGATGAAATCGGCGAAATGGCCGCCACCATGGACCGTTTTGCCGATCATATGCAGGCCGAGTTGGTGACAGGTCTTGAGAAACTGGCAGCCGGCGATCTCACCTTCACCCCTGCCCCCCATGACGCCCAGGATGTCATCGGCAATTCTCTGGCCAAGACCTTCGAGGACCTGACGCGGATCGTCTCTGAGATTTCGCTGGCCACCAGTCAGATCGCCTCGGGCTCCGACCAGGTCTCCTCAACCAGTCAGTCCCTGTCCCAGGGAGCAACCGAACAGGCCGCCTCGATCGAAGAGATCAGCAGCTCAATGACCGAGATTGCCTCCCAGACCAAGACCAATGCCGAAAACGCCGCCGAGGCCAACCGACTTGCATCTCTTGCCAAAAAAGACGCCGAGTCCGGCAACGAGCAGATGCAGGGTATGCTCCAGGCCATGACCGACATCAGCGACTCCGGCCGCAATATCTCCAAGATCATCAAGGTCATCGACTAGATCGCCTTCCAGACCAATCTGCTGGCCCTGAACGCCGCAGTCGAGGCGGCCCGGGCCGGACAGCACGGCAAGGGCTTTGCCGTGGTGGCGGAAGAGGTGCGCAATCTGGCAGCACGCAGTGCCAAGGCGGCCCGCGAGACCTCCGAACTGATTGAGGGATCGGTACTGAAGACCCAGCGCGGCACCGAGATGGCCGACCTGACCTCTGCCTCGCTTGCCAAAATCGTCGAGGGCGTGAGCAAGGTCACCGACATCATCGCCGAGATCTCCCATGCCTCGCATGAGCAGTCCCAGGGCATCAGCCAGACCAACGAGGGCCTGGCCCAGGTTGATCAGGTTATCCAGGCTAATACCGCAGCAGCCGAAGAGGGCGCCGCAGCAGCCGAAGAGCTGTCTTCCCAGGCTGATCAGATGCGCCATCTGGTCTCACGATTCCGGCTCAAGGGCCAGCAGGATATGTCCTACTCTCACACACCGAAGATGAAGCGTCCGGTGGTACAGCGGATTGCCGCCCCGACATCAGGAAGGGCGATCTGGGGTGAGAGTGTCCAGCAGTCAGGCGGACGAGTCAATCCCGCCGAGGTCATCGCCCTCGATGACAGCGAATTCGGCAAATATTGATGTGGTTCCGTTGAAGGTGATATCCGTCTTTATAATATAACTGTGGCTGAGAAAACTGGTTCATTCAAAATTATCTAGTTATCAGAGGGAGGATTATTGTGAAAAAACTAACCTTAGGCCTCAAATTTGCCATCGGTTTTGGTCTACTGCTTGTCATGATAAGTATGGTGGCCCTGTGGTCTTTTACCGGCATCAAGGGCATTGTCGGCAATGCCAATGAAGTCATCAGCGGCAATAAATTACGGGGTGAAATAACCCAGCGGGAAGTCGATCATCTGAACTGGGTGGCCCAGGTCAATGCCCTGCTTACCGACGAGCATATTACCGAGCTAAAGGTCCAGACGGATCCGCACAAGTGTGGTTTTGGCGAATGGTATTACGGTGAAGGGCGCAGGCAGGCCGAGGCGCTCATTCCCTCCCTCAAACCCATCCTGGCAGCCATCGAAGAGCCCCATACCCTGCTGCATCAATCGGCCGAAAAAATTGGCAAGGTTTTCCGCCGTGCCAATCCGGCACTGCCGGGTCTGATCGCCGCACGCATGGTCGATCATTTAAAATGGGCCGATACGGTCCGGGATGCCTTCCTGACAAACAGCGATTCACTCAAGGTGGAAACGAATCCCGAGCTCTGCGCCCTTGGCAAATGGCTGCAAACCGAACAGGGAAAGGCGGCATATCAGGGCGGTAGCGCCGAATTCAAAAAGGCCTGGGACACCATGGTTGCCAGCCACAGCAAGCTCCACCAAAGTGCGGAGTCGCTCATCACCGCCTTCAACAAAAAGGAGACCCGGCCCGAAGCCTTGAGTCTTTTTCAGGGCACAATCCTGCCCATCCTGCACGAAACCCTGACCCACCTAAAATCTCTGCAGACCATTGCTGAGCAGGATATGAGCGGTATGCAGGAAGCAGACAGAATTTTTGCCACGGAGACCCAAGTCAACCTGAAGAAGGTCCAGGGACTCCTCAAGCAGATCACCGAGACGGTCACAGAAAAGGTCATGACCGATGAGCAGATGGTCAGTGCCGCCGAGAACACCAACCGGGCAGTCATGATCATCAGCATTATTGCCCTGTTGTTCGGCCTTTCGGTGGCAATTTATCTGACTCGTTCGATAACCCTGCCACTCAACAAGGCCATGCTCATGCTGACGGAACTGGGCAAGGGCCGGCTCGGTATGCGCCTGAAAATGGATCGGGCCGATGAAATCGGTCAGATGGCCGCAACCATGGACCAGTTCGCCGATCATATGCAGGCCGAGATGGTGACGGGGCTCCAAAAGCTGGCAGCCGGCGATCTCACCTTCACCCCAAGCCCCCACGACGCGCAGGATGTTATCGGCAACTCTCTGGCCAAGACCTTTACCGATCTGAGCCGAATCGTCAGTGAGATTTCCCTTGCGACCAGCCAGATCGCCTCGGGTTCCGACCAGGTTTCTTCCACCAGCCAGTCCTTGTCTCAGGGGGCAACGGAACAGGCCGCCTCGATCGAGCAGATCAGCAGCTCGATGACCGAGATCGCCTCCCAGACCAAGACCAATGCCGAAAATGCCAGAGAGGCCAGCCGCCTCGCCACGCTGGCCAAAAACGATGCCGAAATCGGCAACGAGCAGATGCAGGGCATGCTCCAGGCCATGAACGATATCAGTGATTCAGGCCGCAATATCTCCAAGATCATCAAGGTCATCGATGAGATCGCCTTCCAGACCAATCTCCTGGCCCTCAACGCGGCGGTTGAGGCCGCTCGCGCCGGCCAGCACGGCAAGGGTTTTGCCGTGGTGGCGGAAGAGGTGCGCAATCTGGCGGCCAGAAGCGCCAAGGCGGCCCGCGAGACCTCCGAGCTGATCGAAGGCTCGGTACTCAAAACCGAGCGCGGCAAAGAGATGGCCGATCTGACCTCGGTTTCCCTGCAGAAGATTGTCGGCGGCGTGAGCAAGGTCACCGACATTATCGCCGAGATCTCCCATGCCTCAAACGATCAGGCCAAGGGCATCGGCCAGACCAATGAAGGTCTGGCCCAGGTCGATCAGGTCATCCAGGCCAATACCGCCGCTGCCGAAGAAGGTGCCGCTGCCGCCGAAGAGCTGTCCTCCCAGGCCGATCAGATGCGGCATCTGGTGTCCCGCTTCCGGCTCAAGGGCCAGGATATGTCCGCCACGCAACCACCGAAGATCAAACGTCCGGTACAGCGGCTTGCCGCCCCGGCAAGAGGAAAAACCGGCTGGGGTGAAGCCCCTCCGTCGGGCGACCGGGCCAATCCCGCCGCTATCATCGCCCTTGATGACAGCGAGTTCGGTAAGTATTAGGGCCGGAGGTTCTTGAGCTTGAGAGGCCAGAAAGCAAACCTGGCATACACTCCACCGCTACAGACGGAGACGACAGACATGGGCAATGAAATCCT
>JAUYSF010000211.1 GCA_030696435.1 Desulfoprunum sp.
TTTCTTTGGACCGTTCTCACCAGAGATATTCCCGTTTTGCAGGTGTTCCATATCCCAAAAACCTTTTTTTGCTCTGAAAACCACATTCCAAGGGCAGCAAGCACCCACAGGACAGGGCAGATACATCATGCCGACCAACAATACTCAATATAAATTGTATATCTGTAGGCAATCGATTGTCAAACCAATTGGGATAGCTGCCACTGTGAAACCAAAAAGGTACAACAGGAAAGGATAGCAATTTGCAAAAGAAGGCATGGTACCGACCCAAAGGAAGGCTTTCCTAGTTGATCAAGGCAAGGAAAAACAAAGCCGCCAGTACAGAAACAAAAACGACTCCCACCTTGACGTATACCGAGTGATCTTCACCATGATTCTGCGATGTATTTTTCATACATTCAACCTCTTGTATTTAAAGTATTTTATGATGATTATTTTTCCTATTCTGATGTTCATCTAAATTACCTAGCTATTAAATAGACTACCTATTGAAGAGCATCTTCCTAAGGCTCAGGATAAAGAGAGGGGCCAAATCAGGGAAGTTTTATGGGGTAGGCGGTGGCGGAGGGGTCGTTGTGGTATGCTCTATGTTTTTTCGCCCAGACCTTCCCTGAAGGCGTTCTTCATACACTGAAAGAAGGAGAAACATGGCAAAAGGCTGAGTGATGAGAATGGCGAATGGTACCGAACCACCAAGAGACATGATCACCAGGTAGGCTACGGAAATAACAATTTGGTCGGTGATCGGTTCTCTGGTCGCCATTTCCCATGATTCTTTCAAAGCATCCATAATTCCCCTATCCTTGTCGGTCATCAGCGGAATCATATACAGTGTGGCAAAGATGATAAAGAGGGCAACAGCCAGACCAGGCAGAACCAAAAACATGAAGCCAATTCCCGTCATAATCATAACGAGTACAAAAAAACCAAAAAGAGGAAGAAAGAGAGACATCTGCGAGAACAGATCGCGGATCTCCGGTGGACGCCCCTCACGCTGTGCCCTGAGAAGAGACTGCATATAGCCGGCCGTGGTAACAGGAGCCAGTATCCCTAAGCTGAAAAGAACAATAATGACCTGGACCAGGGTTAAGAGCAAAACGGGGCCTATAAATTTGAGAGTATTCTGCCACGCTGTTTCAAAATGCTTCTTGAAGTCCATCTCATTCCTCCTCGGTTAGAATAATTAGCAAAACTACAACTTACTGGCTAAACACGACCTCTAGAAGTTCCGGCAGTGTCGCCACACCGATAATCTCAATCCTACCAGGCCAGGTAATGCGTTCCTTGTTGCCCTTCGGCATGATAAATCGCGTGAATCCCAGTCGCTCGGCCTCTCGCATCCTGATCTCCATATGTCCTACAGCCCGGATTTCTCCGGCCAAACCGACCTCACCGCAGACCACTGTAGCTGAGGAGATGGGACGTTCACGGAGGCTGGAGGCCAGGGCACAGATCACACCGAGATCTAAAGCAGGCTCATCAATACGTATGCCTCCGGCGATATTGAGAAAAATATCGTTACCATACATGACTAACCCGGCCTTCTTCTCAAGAACGGCGCAGAGCAGGGACAGGCGTTGCGGATCGGCCCCGATGGCTGTGCGTCGTGCCGTTCCAAGGTTTGTCGGGCTCACCAAGGCCTGAACCTCAACCAGGATGGGCCTGGTTCCCTCTACACTGGGCAGGACCACAGAGCCCGGCTCATCAAGAGGTCGCTCAGCCAGAAAGATTTCTGAAGGATTGGTGACCTGGACCAGGCCCTCTTCTTTCATCTCAAAGACCCCAATTTCGTTCGTGGAACCAAAACGATTTTTGACGGTGCGCAGGATACGAAAGGCATGGCTCCGGTCGCCTTCAAAGGAAAGCACCGTATCAACCATGTGCTCAAGGACTTTAGGCCCGGCGATTGCCCCATCCTTGGTGACATGGCCCACCAGCACAACCGGTATATTTTCCCGTTTGGCCATGGTCAGTATCCTGTAGGCCGACTCTCGCACCTGGCTGACGGAACCGGGGGCGGAAGGCAGATCGGTGCAGACGAGCGTCTGGATCGAATCAACCGCCAACAGGCACGGGCGCATTTCCTCGGTCAGGGCAATGATCTCTTCCACCTCGTTGCCGGTGGCCAGATATTCGTCCTGATGGATCGCAGACAGTCGCCTGGCCCGCATTTTAATCTGCCGAGCCGACTCTTCGCCGGAAACGTAGAGAACCTTTCTTCCTGTTTCGGCAGCCACAGCAGCCAGCATATGCAGGATGAGTGTCGACTTGCCGATCCCTGGTTCACCACCAATGAGAATCACCGAACCCGGGACAATACCACCTCCCAGAACCCTGTCCAGCTCTTCGAGGCTCGTGCTGATTCTCTCTTCATCGCCATCCGGGGCCTCGGCAAGGGAAATCGCCCTGAAGGTGGTCGCCTTCGTCCTGGAAGTATTATTCTTAGGTGCCTCCTCGATAAGACTCTCCCAGGAAGCACACTCAGGACAACGTCCCAGCCATTTTATACTTTGGTAGCCGCACTGCTGACAGACATATAGACAGGAGGCCTTTTTCTTAATTATCGATGCCATACGTTGAGTGTAGCCCAGGTCATCGTAAAAGTCATCAACTGCCCTTTACTCCTTTTATAAATGAGCTATTATTTAGGATATTTTCCTTAGAAAGAAAAATCTCTCAGCGTCACATGACAAATCTTCTCACCTTGAGCCACCCACATCATGGCAACACCACCTTTAAAAACACTCTCCTCCAAATCCGCCGTCGAATGGATCCCTTTATCATACTCTTTTGCCTTGATGTTCAGGAAAAAACAGCTCCTGGCCTGGAGTCTTATGCTCTTCTGCATGACTATCCTTTTCACCTGGTTAGGCTTTAAGTTGACCGTCGGGTATATGGATGATTTTACGCGAAGTTTTCTCAATGCGGCCCCCGATACTGCAAGTATATTGGGTTGGATAAAATATATATTCTGGCTGATCGGTAAATGGCTGGTCCTCATCATCTCAAGAGTAGTCGCCTTTTATATCTCATTTCTTATGGCCTATTGTCTCACTTCTCCCGGATATATTTTTTTGAGCACGGCCGCGGAAAAATTGCACCTCGGAGAATTGTTTAACCCAGAGGATGCCTTCAGCATACAAGGAATCATCACTGATCTGCTTGAGGGCCTCAAGATTGGGCTTTACGGGATCCTTGTCACCCTTGTCGCCCTCATGGTCAATTTTATCCCGATCATTGGCCAGGCGTTAATTCTCCTGCTCTATACCTACTACTCTGCCCTGATGTTCATCGATTATCCAGCATCACGGCGGCGTTGGTCTTTGGGCCAGAAGATCAGCTGGATCTCCAACCACCACAGAGTTGCTTTTCGATTGGGTTTTCTCCCGGCACTGGTCAGTATGATCCCCTTTCTCAATATCTTTTTGATGTCCTTCCTTTTTCCAGTGATGACCATCCACACCACACTGAATTTCTCAGCCCTTGTAAGCACAAGCTCTCCCGAAAAACTCATCGAACAATAAGGCTATGGCTACTGAAATTGAACGTAAATTTTTGCCGGCAAATGATGGCTGGCGCGGATTAGGACAGGGACTGCCTTATTGCCAGGGCTATATCTGTGCAGGCAATGGCCAAACCGTGCGTGTCAGAACGGTGGCTGAACGAGGATATCTCACCGTGAAAGGGGCAACCTGCGGCATTGCCAGATTGGAGTATGAATATCAGATCCCCCATGCAGACGCCCTGGAAATGCTGGAAACTCTGTGCTTCAAGCCTCTTATCGTAAAGATCAGATATAGAATCCCCGTTGCCGGGTTTATTTGGGAAGTAGATGAATTTTTGGAGGAAAACAAGGGCCTCATTGTGGCTGAAATCGAACTTCAGAACCAAGAGCAGACCTTTATCAAGCCTTCATGGATTGGCAGAGAAGTGACGGATGACCCGCGCTATCGTAACTCCAGTTTGATAAAAAATCCCTATTCTCTCTGGAGAGATAAATGACGTACTTCTTGGTTTGGCTGAAAACGCCGACTAAACGAGCTCTGCCAGGACAGAATTAGCAACCTGCCGACCACGGGGGGAGAGACTGAGATGTGTTGATGAGATCACAACAAGGTGGACCTTCAGTAACCTCTCCAGG
>JAUYSF010000459.1 GCA_030696435.1 Desulfoprunum sp.
GGCCGAAGTCGATGGGGATTTTCCTGAACACACCTATCCGACTTCAGCCCTGCTCCAGTTGAAAGTTGGCGCTCAGGTCATGTTTGTCCGCAACGATGCTCTCCCGGAAAAACGCTATTTCAACGGGAAAATTGGCAAAATAACGCACATCTCCGAGCAGGCCGTCACGGTGCAATGCCCAGGTGATGCCGGCGAGATTGAGGTCGAACAGGCAGTCTGGGAGAACATCGAATACAAAATCGACCCGGAGACCCTCGAAATCAGCCAGAACAAGATCGGTTCCTTCAAGCAGATGCCGCTGAAATTGGCCTGGGCCATCACCATTCATAAGAGTCAGGGGCTCACCTTTGACCGGGCCATCATCGATGCCAAGGCAGCCTTTACCCATGGCCAGGTCTATGTGGCCTTGAGCCGTTGCAAGACCTTCGAGGGCATGGTGCTCAGCTCGCCCCTGTCGGCCCTTACCGTCAAAACCGATGCAACCGTGTTGCGGTTTGTCGAGCATGCCGGTCGGAATCCGCCTACAGCGGAAAAACTTGCAGCGGCCAAGATCAGCTATCAGCAGCAGCTTTTAACAGCGTGTTTTGATTTTCAATTGCTGCGTTCCCGCCTGGGCCGGTTGATCGCGATTTTGCTCAGGAACGCGGCGGTGCTGCAGGTGTCGGGCGTAAGCGAGATTGCTCCACTGGAAAGAGCGTGTATCGAAGAAATATGTAACGTCGGTGAAAAATTCAAACAGCAGTTACACGGGCTTTTTGCCGCCAATATGCTGCCCGAAACCGATGCCGCCATTCTTGAACGAATAGCCAAGGCATCGGTCTATTTTCAGGATAAACTGGCACTGCATCTCATGCCTTTTGTCCAGAATATCCAAATAGATACCGATAATAAAGAGATACGGAAAAAAGCCAAAGAGGCCCTCAAACAGCTCAAAGAGGAGAGCGCGGTGAAGCTGGCGGCGGTCCGATCCTGCCGGGACGGCTTCTCGCCGACCGAGTACCTGCGGGCTGTTTCGGCGGCCGAGATCGACCTCAAACCGGTCAAAGAGAAGAGGTCACAGGCCGTGAGCGCCATCGAGTCTGATATTTGCCACCCTGTTCTGTTCCAGACCCTGAAGGCTTGGCGTTCGCGAAAGGCAGGCGAGGCGGATGTCCCTCATTTCCAGATTATGCACCAGAAGACGCTTATACAGATCGTCGTCAACTTACCCGATAGTCTGTCGGCCCTGGGGAAAATTAAGGGGATCGGCAAACGTCTTACTGAAAAATACGGCCGGGAGCTGGTGTCCTTGGTCTCTGACTATCGCCGGGAGCAGAACATTACGGAAGTTACGCCAGCCGAACCTGCCGCCAAAGAGACCGAAGCTGAAGGGAAACAGGCAGTCGCGTTTGACACGAAGAGAATAAGTCTTGAGATGTGTGAAAAGGGCCTGGCGATCCCTCAGATTGCCAGGGAACGCGGGCTGGTTACCTCTACCATTGAGGGACACCTGACGTTTTTTGTGGAAGATGGCACATTGGCGATCAGCAGGCTGCTCGAACCGGTGAAACAGCAAGCTATCGAGCAGAAACTTGTCGAGATGCGCGAAAACTCACTTAGCGAGATAAAACAAGCCATGGGTGACGACTACTCCTATGGCGAAATCAAATTAGTCCTGGCCCACTTCAAATGCCTTGAGCGAAAAGATTCTCGGTAAAATATGCGCCATGATTTGGAATTGGCATAAGATGGTTCGAAACCGCAAAACCGCATACTGCCCTGAGAGTCAGTTGTGTTTTGAGGCCCCTTGCTGAAATTCTTGAAAGACTACACAATTCCGACCATGCGCTTTTGCTGTATAAACAGCCTGGTCTGCGGCGGCGAAGAGTTCTTCGTAGCCGACTTGCGCGTCTGATGGTGTTTGTGAGATGCCAATGCTTACCGAAATGGGAATTGACATCGGACAAAGCTCGCTGATCTGCTTTCGCAGAGATTGCGCTCGAGTGATTGCGCCTTGCCCGTCGCAGTGCGGCAAGAGAATGATGAATTCTTCTCCTCCAAATCGAACCGGGGTATCGCTGCCTCGAAATGTCTTCAACAAAAGCTCCGCCACAGCTTTCAAGACAACATCCCCAATCGCATGTCCGTGAGTATCATTGATCTTCTTGAAGTGATCGAGGTCAAGAACCAGTACTGAAAACGGATACTGATATCGATAGGATTCATTAACAGCTTTATCTGCAATACCAATAAGGTAGTGCCTATTATAGAGTCCGGTGAGCTGGTCGCGGGTGGCCATTTCTTCGAGCTGTTCCTTCTGCAATTCAACGGTGTCGAAAAGTTTCTTGTTGAGCAGCAGATTTTTCATGCGGACTCTGAGTTCTTCAAGAAGAATCGGCTTTTGAATATAGTCGTTCGCCCCAGCTCGAAGAAGCTCAATCTTCTGCGAGGCGTTTGAGATGGCCGAGATTGCCAGGATCGGCACACGATACATTGTTTCGTTGATTTCCCGAATCTCGCGGATAAGTGACATGCCGCTCATCGATCCACCGAGGATAACATTTGTAATAACCAGATCAAATTCTGCTGCCCTTGCCATTTCTGCCGCTTCTTCGGCGTTTGTAAAGTGGATAAATTTGAGCCGTGTATCTTTGAAAAAAGTGCGAATTTCGGCGGCCTGGCTCTGGTCACTGTCAATCAGGAGTATGCTTCCTTCGATCTGGGCCTGTTGTCGGGCCTGTTCTGCAAATATCTGCAGGTATTTCTCAAGCTCATCAAGGGCATTTTTGCGAAATATTTCAGTGACCCCGTCATTCAAGCTCGTTGCTGTTGCTTCTTGGCTTTTCTTTGAGGTGATCATCAAAATGGGGATCGTTTCGCCGAATTGAAGCTTTCTGATGTCCGAGACGAAGGCAATACCGTCCATGTCTGCAAGATAGAATGACAAACAAATCAGATCAATCGGCGTTTTGTTATAAATGTCCATCGCTTCTGTTCCAGAAGCTGATATGAAGATATTCGTCGCGTAGGCCCTGAAGATTGATTCAAGGGCCAACTGAAAGATTCGAGACGGCTCAATAATTAGGATATTCACGTGGTGGATCCTCACAACGAAAAAGAAATCAGTGGTTATGCTCAACCAATTTTGATCAACATTAAACACATCTTCCGAAAAAAATCCGGCAAATTTGCTACTATTTTCGGAACTATTCAGCGAAACAAAATCGCTATCGAAATCGCTATCGAAATCGGGATCGCTATCGAAATCGAATTCGCAAGAATCATAGCAGTTTCAGGGAAAGTGTGACTGCGACCTCAGAATTCACTGCACCGGAAGACTCAATCCGATTTCGATAGCGATAGCGATTTCGATTCTTGCTGTTTCCGGCCATCCGAACCGGTGTCTGTCAGCTGCCGTTGTATTGCCAGAAAAAACTCCTTCATATCAATGGGTTTACTCACAAAATCATCCATGCCTGCCGTCAGGCACCGCTGTTTGTCTTCCTCTAGAGCATGGGCGGTGATCGCGATGATGGGGGTGTGCCGGTCATACTGCCGTTCAAATTCCCGGATCTTCAGCGTTGCTTCAATACCGTTCAGTTTTGGGATCTGGAGATCCATGAAGATTATATCGAAGTGCTGTTCCTTGGCAATCTTGACGGCCTCCTCCCCATCATGAGCAAGCGAGACTGAAAATTTTTGTCTCTGCAGAAGGGACTGTAAAAAGGTCAGGTTAAGCGGCTCATCCTCTACGACCAGCGCAGACATCCCGTCAAACTCCGGAAGATCTCTGGATACTGCCTTCACGTCGCTGCCCTCTGGAATCGCGGATCTGCGAGGCATGTCTAACGTCGCCGTGAACCAGAAGGTCGAGCCCTTGCCGGGTTCACTTTCGACCCCGATGTCTCCGCCCATCATCTTGACAAGCTGGGAAGAAAGGCTGAGTCCCAGTCCCGCCCCGCCGTACCTGCGAGTATGTGAGCCGTCGGCCTGGACAAAAGATTTGAAAATAACTTCTTTTTTATCGAGAGGGATCCCGATACCAGTGTCTTTCACTTGGAAGCGGAGGGTTATTATCCTTGGAGCGGGCCATTCCAGGGTGTTGACGATCAGGCTCACTCTGCCGTTCTCGGTGAATTTGATACCATTACCGAGCAGGTTAAAGATTACCTGCAGTAGTCGATTAGCATCGCCAACGAGATGTTCGGGAACATCCGGGGCAATCCGGCAGTCGAGCTGCAGGCCCTTCTCTTCGGCCTGGATTCTCATGATGGTGATAGCCTCGTCAATGGCGCTATGAAAGTTGAACTTTTCAATAAAAAATTCCATTTTGCCGGCCTCGGCCTTAGAGAAATCGAGGATGTCATTGATGATCTGCATCAGACGGTTTGCAGATTTCTGCACCATCTGCAGGAATGACCGCTGTTTCTCGTTCAGGTTGGTATCGAGGACAACGGCTGTCAGGCCGAGTATGCCGTTCATAGGGGTTCTGATTTCATGGCTGATATTGGCCAGGAATTCACTCTTGGCCATATTGGCCTCTTCTGCCTTTTCTTTGGCGTTGAGCAGGGCGATTTCGGCCTTCCGGCTGACAATATGGGATTTTCTGATCTGAAAAAAGACAACGAACAGTACCAGACTTGAAAGGACAGTTACGAGGAGCACGAACTTACGAAAAAGAAGGTCATGAGCGATTTCGATCTCATCGGAACTATTTTTCACCAGCTGATCAATATGATCGGCATAGGCACCGGCGCCGATAACCCAGTTCCATTCCTTGAAGTATTTGACATAACTGAGTTTGTAATATCCTGCCTTGGTTGCCTGGCCATTTATGATTTTTGGCCAGTAATACGGGACGATGCCATATCCCACCGTGAGACATTTTCTGTTGAATTCCTTGAATATATCGGTCGGTGTAATCTCGGAGACTATCGGGTCGTTTTTGGCGTAGATCTTGCCATTGTGGTAGATTGTATCGATCTCGTCCAGATCAATCAGTCCTGACAGGTCTTTATTGACAAGGTTGATGGCGGGATGGACGAGCATGAAGGCACTGCTTTCGTTACCGAGAGTCAGGCGATGGACCCAGACGTAATTGTTTTCACCGAACCTCAGGGATGAAATGGCGGCGATGCTCAGTTGTCGGGCCTTATCCATGTCCTGACCGGTGGAGGCAAAATGGCCGATAATGCTGTGGGCCGATTCCACCCTCCCTTTCAGTTCATTAATGATTTCACTCTCTTTCTCACGTCGTAAGGCTGCCAGCTGTTCGGCCGACTGTTTTGCCAACAGGGAGGACATGAATACAAGAAGAGCAATATTCCCCAGTATGATGGAGAGGAGCACGCCGATTATTAATTTTTTTTCAGAGCGCAAAACTTTATTCCTTATGTCAACAATATTATCTATTGGGAATTGCCCCTCCTGATCATTCGACTCAGTCGAGCTAGGA
>JAUYSF010000231.1 GCA_030696435.1 Desulfoprunum sp.
TTTTTGTCGCGGATGAGCGCCAGGAAGAGATGTTCCAGGCTGACATAATCATCCTGCATCTGGCTGGCGATCGAGAAGGAGGCATCGAGGATTCTGCGCAATTCCTGGGAGGCGTATACCTGCCCGGCGCCACTTCCTGAAACTTTGGGGAGCTGTTCGGTGAGAGTATTGGCTGCCATGAGAACAAGGGATGGATCTACTCCCATTTTCTGCAGAACGGGTACAACAGAACCGTTCGGTTGCAGGAGAATGGCCTTGATGAGATGGGCAGGATGCATCTCCTGATTGGAGTTGTCTTGGGCCAACTGCTGGGCTGCCTGAATTGCTTCCTGAGATTTCAAAGTAAACTTGTCAAACTGCATTTTTCCCTCCACTGGCCGAAATCAAAGGTCTGTAAATCGTTTTCTGCTCAGAAACATTGAGCAGGTATGATACGCCTAGGACAAACTAAGAATGGATGGATGCGGTGTCAAGAAATCGACAGGACGGTGAGAGGGGCGGAAATCAAACAAAAAAGCGGATCTCATTTAAGGGATCCGCTTTTATCTGCGCATAGAGGCGATTGACTCAAGCCAGCAGGCAGCATCAACAATAGTCAAAAACCAGAGTGTGTTTGCTTCCTCTTCAACCGCAACTGCCGGTGCTGCATGAGCCGGAACTGCAACCACCGCCACCACCGATAGGATTGGTAGCGGTTATTCCGAAACCGGATCGTGGCCCGGCATCGATAAAATCAACTTTGATGGAACCACAGGTGCGAAGCAAACCTTCTTCCACCAGGAATTTGAGTGAATCGTTTTCATATACCTTGTCATTTGTCTTCGGCTCGTCCAGAGCCAATCCCAAAGAGGGACCAGCTCAGCCACCCTGCATGAGGGCCACACGGAGAGCAGAATCAATATTATTCTGCTCCATGTATTCTTTGAGCTTTTCTACAGCGAGTGTTGTTACATTGAATTCAGACATTTAGGGGCCTCCTTATATATGGCTTAAAAGATTGTCTGTTGTTTCAAAACTGATTTTGAGAATTACTGCCAGTACTGAATCAGAAAATAAGATGTGCAGGAAAAGAAGTCAATTGATCGATCTCTTAATTTTTCTTATCGATCTTTTTTCACCGATAAATGATTTTACGAAGTTGAGCAAGGAAAAGCAACTCAGAGGTAATGTTTTTTCTTGCTTCACGGAAAGTCGTAGTGATAAAGTTTTAATTATTACAAAGAGAAATCATCAAACCTTGTCTTTTCTTGGACTATTTGGGCGAAAGGCAGACAATGCGATATCGGCATGAGAGGGGGTTCCACTGTCGGCGACCCTCGTTTCATGACAACCTGGAGAAACATAATGAAGAAGATCGTAATTTCAACTGGTGGGGGAGATGCTCCCGGCCTGAATGCAGTGATCTACGCAGTGGTACATTCCTGTTATCGTCGGGGCTGGGAGGTGTATGGTAGCCGGAGTGGCTATGGTGGCTTGCTGAATATCGACGAGATGGTCCGGCTGACCCTGAAGGATGTTGAGGGGATTTATGCAACCGGAGGGACTATTCTGGGTTCGACGAATAAGGGAAACCCTTTTTCAAAGCCGGTTGAAAATCTGGCAGGGGAAATTCAGATTGTTGATATATCTGATAAAATACTTCGTAATTTTAATAGGATGAAGTTTGATTGCCATATAGCGATAGGAGGAGACGGGAGCCTTGATATCGCCCACCGATTCGCCCAAAAGGGGATGCCGGTTATCGGTGTTCCGAAGACCATTGACAATGATCTCCAGGCGACCAGCAGGACCTTTGGTTTTGATACGGCGGTTTCAACTGCAACCGAGGCTCTTGATAAATTGCATTCCACGGCTAAGTCACATGATAGGGTGATGGTGGTTGAGGTCATGGGCCGGGATTCCGGTTGGATCGCACTGTATTCAGGTATTTCCGGGGGCGCGGATGTGATTCTTCTACCGGAGATACCTTTTGATATGGAGCAGGTTTGTGAAAAAATCGCCGATAACGAACTGCACGACAAGCATTACTCGATTGTCGTCGTTGCAGAAGGTGCGGTGACCGCCGACGGTAGGTCCTTCAACAAGGGCGCAGGGGAAATGGGCAGGGAGGAAATGGTCCTCGGTGGGGCCGGCGAATGGGTGGCCAGTGAAATACGTAAGCGAACGGACAAGGATACCCGCTCGCTGGTCCTTGGTCACCTGCAACGAGGAGGGAGCCCAACAACCTTTGATCGCTTACTGGCTTTACGATTCGGAGCAGCGGCAGTACGCCTGATCCAGGAGAAAACCTTCGATCACATGGTGGCTCTGAGTGGTTCTGGGATGATTGCCGTACCGATAGCCGAGGCGATCAAGGCCAGGAAAAAGGTCAGTCTGGATGATGACAAGGTATTGACGGCAAGGGAAATCGGTATTTGCCTGGGCGATAGTCTTGGCGAATTGAATATTTCATAAGTAAGGGAGATCGTTGATTTTGGCTGAAAAAAAGGCATTTGAGGAGGTGTATGCCCTGTTGTTTGCTCATTTTGGGCCTCAGGACTGGTGGCCTGGTGAAACCGCAATCGAGATAGTTGTAGGAGCGGTCCTTACTCAGAATACCAATTGGACGAATGTCACCAAGGCTATAGCTAATCTGCAGAATGCCGGTGTTCTGTCGTATTCGGCACTCCTTGAGCTTTCCATGGAAGAGTTGGCGTCCTATATCAGGCCTTCCGGCTATTATAATATTAAGTCAAAAAGACTAAAAAATCTTCTGATGATGATTCGGGATCGCTATAAAGGGGACCTTGAAAGATTACTCGGGGATGAAACTCAAACTGCGCGGGAAAATCTTCTCTCTGTGCAGGGGATTGGGCCTGAGACCGCTGATTCCATCTTGCTCTACGCCGGAGACCACCCGGTCTTTGTGGTGGACGCCTATACCCATCGAATTTTCTCGCGGCATGGTCTGATTGCCGAAGAAAGCGATTACGATGCTATTCAGGAGGAATTCACAAGTCGGTTGCCGATGCAGAGCGCTTTGTATAATGAATACCATGCCCTTTTGGTTATGCTCGGCAAAAATTTCTGCAAGAAAACAAAACCCCTGTGTGGGCAATGTCCTCTCAGGGGGTTTAATGGAATGGATGGACCTGGCTTCTAGGCCTTTATTTGCAGGAGACTGCCGAGCATTTCATCTTCGGCCTGAATCGTCTTAAGATTTGCCTTGTAGTAGGTACTGTTCAGGTTCATTTCAGGGAGTTCATTCCCTAAGTCAACATTGGACAGCTCAACCGGCTCGACACCCGATTCTCCCTCCCGGTATACTGTTGGCCCAGGAGTGCTGCTTTGTTCTACCTGGGCCCGAACCCCTTGTGGGGCTGCGGTTGCCAGAGTTGCCCTCGTCTTTTTGTAACCGTCCGTGTTGGCATTGGCTATATTATTGGCATTGGACTGCAATTTTGTGCCGAATGCCTGAAGGGCTGAAAGTGTCGAGGAGGATGCTGAGATCATTTTGTCACCGCTAAATACAAAATTTTAACTGCAGGAGATGCTGGTTAAGATAGTGCAATATATGTTCCTACTATTCAATAGTTTTAAGTCTCTTGATACTATTGTGTCAATCGTAAATTGCATTGTAAATGCAACATATTACGTAGCGTAATTGGTGTGTCCCTGCGGTCCAGGAAGAGGAATGCAGGGAGGTGAATTTCAAGGTGGTAACTCTGATTACGCTCTGGTTGGCAAACGAGGGGCAGGGTGTGCGTGATTTCAAGAGAACGCCAGGCTCTCTGTAAGCAATACCTCGACCTCATGACCGGAGTATCCCAATTTTTCAAGAGCTAGCCTGTAGCGATCGAGAGTTTCTCGGGCCTTCAGGTGATTGTGGCTTTTGAGGTACAGGGAATAGAGGAGACTTATCAGTCGTTCATCTTGGAAATGGGTCCGCAAGGTCCGTTCAAGCAGGGAGATTGCCTCAGCGGATTGGCCCATCTTGGCCAGATTCTCTGCCCAGATAAGGGTGATTTCAATAAGACTGTTGATGAGCTGATCGCTGAAAGAGATAGTCTGTTCATTACAGAAGGAATCTTCCGGCCACAAGCCATTCCAGTAAGAAAGGGTAGTACGGAAGGTGTTGCCGGCCTGCCACCATTCGCCGTTTTTGCAGTGTTGTATTCCGAGTGATGCCATTTCGGCAAATTTAAAGGCATCTATGTGGGAGTGGTTCAATTCGAGAATACCCTTCTTCAGGGAGATATAGATCTTTGCAGATAAGGTAAGGCGGGTGGAAAGTTCTTTGCGAAGCCGATTCAATAATGTGTCAAAGCTCGCCCTGGCGTTTTCAGGAGGTTTGTCAGGCCAAAGTGCGAGCTGGGCATGCTCTTGACTGATACGCTGCCCTTTGGTGGTGAGCAGGAGTCCCAGAAGCTCTCTCTGGGATGGGCTGAAATTGCTGGCCCGGAATAGCGTTTGTCGACCGATGCTAATTTGGAAATTGTCCAGCAGGGAAAAATGCAGGAGAGGAATGATGTTGCCTGTATCGGAAAATGATACATCGAGCCTTTCCCTGGCAAGTTGCCGTGCAAAGGGCTTTTCGATGTCGCGCTGCACTGCAAGGGACAGGAGTCGGATCATCATCGTTGGTTCCCACGTCCAGAAGTGATTAATACCGTGACGTTTCATGAGATTTAGCCCGATCCTGAGATCGCTCAGGGCAGCAGTAGGGCCTGCGGTAACCAGTTTGTGGAAGCTCAGGTTCAGATAAGCGCAAATTTGGAGAAAGGAAGAAGGAATCGACGTAACTATTTTCAGACCACGATCAAGAGAAAATTCGGCAAATTCCGACATGCCAAGACGGGAATAGACGGATCCGGCAATGATGGCGTTGAATGCTTCGTGAAAAGGGCCACCCGCTTTGGCTCGGAGTCGGATGGATTGAGTGATACAGCTCAAGGCATCCTGATTCACTCCGAGAAGCGCGTAACCAAATGCCTGCCATTGCAGAATCTGACTGTGCATATGGTCGGTTGCAGCGCTTGAAGTGCTTCCCAGTCCTCTATTGAGGAGTTCCATTGCTTTTTCAGTTTTGCCCACGGAAAAAAGACTGCTGCTCCCCCAGACATACAGATAGGGGGCGGCGATAGTCTGGTCCAACACCTCCTGATCAATCGATGTTTCAAGTGCCTGTTGTTCTGCTGAGAAATTGAGATGATCTCCTGCTATGGAATGATAGCAGAGATACATGATGCGAATGGTCAGCTTGTTGGCAGTTCCGACGAGTGGGTCGTTCAGCAGTGAGAAACAGATCTCTGCCTCTTTCAGAAACTTCGAGGTGTTGCCGTTCAGTAGTTCAATGTATCCCTGTATAAACCTGCTTGAGGCCGTGAAGCTGCGCAAGTCATGCTTACCTGCGAGAGTTGCGGCCATGGCGATATAGGTTCTGGCTTCATTCACTTTGGCATTAAAAAAGCACAAGCCAAACGCCAGATTGCTTGCCGCCATGATTTTAACATGTACGGGGAGGGTCTCGTTTTTCCGCAGGAGTTCCTCTGTGCGTGGCAGAAGCTTTGCTCCGAGATAAAAGCAACCTGAAACGACATAGTGATAATAGATGGTCAGGGAGAGTGAGATGATTTCACCGATCTCTTCACCTGTTTCTCTAAAGCCTGTCCGAGCGGTATCAAAAAATGGCAATGTGGTTTGTGGGATGTAGTCAATCTGCAAAAGACCGGTGTAGAGGGTAAGCCAGTT
>JAUYSF010000310.1 GCA_030696435.1 Desulfoprunum sp.
AAATGATACATACCGGCGATTCTTTCGCCATTCCCGACCTGAAAAGCCTTCTGGCGCTGGTCAGCCTCGGCCTGTACAGCCAGACCATCGGCTGGCTGCTGATTGCCAATGCCATGCCGAAAATCCGCGCCTCCTTCACCGGGCTGATCCTCTTGCTCCAACCAGCACTGGCCTTTGTCTGGGATGTGCTGTTTTTCGCCCGGCCGACAAATCTCGTCAACTGGACCGGCATCATTCTCACCCTGACTGCCATCTATCTGGGACTGACCGCCAGCAACAAGCCGTAGGCTTAAAAGAACTGGGCCTTTTAAATGGCAAGAACGGCATAAGGCGCTGTAATGAAATGGTTTAGAATAAAACAGTTATTTCGTGACGGCTCCAAAAAGAAAACCCCTCCCATTGCATTCGGAAACGGGAGAGCTATAATTTAAAGAGGAATTTGGCAGAACAACTGCGGCTATTTACGGCATAACATCTACCAGAACGTGATGAATATGAAAGTACTCGATTATAAGGAAGCCCCTTCTCGTCAATTTAGCAGTGACACTATACGAGGAGTGACCGGGAGGGTTGTCATCGGCAAGGACGATCATGCCGATAATTTTTGCATGCGGGTTTTTACCGTGGCGCCGGGTGGTTTTACCCCGAGACATTCCCATGAATGGGAACACGAGATCTTTATCCATTCAGGCAAGGGGCAGGTGTTCCGCGATGGTGAGTGGCAGAATCTTACCAGCGGCACCGCGGTCTTTATCCCCGGCGGTGAGGAACATCAATTCATGAACGCCGGAGGTGAAGACTTCATCTTTATCTGCCTTATCCCCTCGGGCATCTCCGAGATCTGACCAGTAATTCCGTTTCTAAATCAAGATCTTTATCCTGGATGGACCGCAAATTGCAAAGATATTACCCATGAAGATGAAAGACATCAACATCTCGAAGAGAGCCCTCTTTCTTCTCCCCCTCCTGCTTGTCCTCCTCGCCCCCGGATTAAGCAGCGCCGAGGGAGTGAGAAAGACCGTTCTCTACCTGAACTCCTATCATCATGGCTATCAGTGGTCGGACTCGATACACGCCGGTATCCGCTCGATGCTCGACAGCAGTCCCTACAAGATCGACCTGCAGGTCGAGTACCTGGATGCCAAAAAATACAATACCGCCCCGGTCATCCAGGGCCTTTTTGACGTCTTTCAGAAGAAGTTCAGCAACGAACATTTCGATGTGGTCATCGTCTCGGATGACGACGCCTTGAACTTCGCCCTGCGCTTCCGCCCTCTGCTCTTTCCCGACGTGCCGATCGTCTTTTGTGGGATCAATGATCTGGGAGACGAGGAACTAGCGGCAGGCAACCTGACCGGTGTCGTTGAGAGTTTCGATCTGGTGGGAACGATCGATGTGGCCCTCAGATTGCACCCGGAGAAGCGCCGGATGGTTGTCGTCGGTGACGAATCGACCACGGGACGGGCCATCAAGAAACAGATCGAGGCTCTTGTGCCGCGCTACAAAGACCGGCTGCAGGTCGACTACTGGATACAGATCGCCCTCCCCGAGGCCCAACGCCGCGTTCAGAACCTGCCCGACGATACCTTTCTCTTTTTTTTCCCCTATTACCAGACCATCGATAACCGCACCTATACCGCCGAAGAGGTAATGGCAGCCCTTTCCCGCCATTCCAGCGTCCCTCTCTACACCTCCTGGGAATTTCTGCTCGGCCATGGTGCGCTAGGCGGCAGCATGCTTTCCGGCCATAAACACGGCCAGGTCGCAGCCGGCATGGCCCTGAAGATTCTCGGCGGTACCCCTGCCGATTCCATCCCAGTGGTCAGGGAATCGGCAGGCTCCTACCTCTTCGATTACGAAGTCATGCGCCGCCTTGAGATACCCGAAGAACTGCTGCCCGAAGGCAGCACCCTCATCAACGCCCCTCGCGCCTTCTATGAACTCCCCAAGGAGTTGTTCTGGACTATCATCGTCAGTCTGCTCATCCTGCTGGTGACCCTGATCTTTCTGGTCCTGACCATGCTCGGCCGAAGGCGGGTCGAACGCACGATCAAAGATCAGCTTTCCTTCCAGGAAACCCTGATGGACACCAACCCGCAGTTGGTGTCCTGGAAGAACCTCGAATTCAAATACCTGGGAGCGAACCGGACATTTGCCACTTTTTTCGGACTGAACGATCCCAGTGAGGTGATCTCGAAGTCCACCAGGGATGTCATCCGTGATCAGGATTATGTCCAGTGGTCGCAGAGCGCCGACGTGGCCGTGGTCAACAACCGGGAGGCCTTTCGCAAGGTCAGAAAAAAACTGACCGACCATAAGGGCAATGTGGCCTGGATCGAGGTCAATAAGGTGCCCCTGCGGGACCAGTCCGGCAAAATTGTCGGTATCCTCAGTACCGCCGAAAATATCACCCGCGAACTCGACCTGGAAAAACAGCTGCTGCAGTCCCAGAAAATGGAGGCGATCGGCACGCTGGCGGGTGGGATCGCCCATGATTTCAACAATATTCTCACCTCAATCATCAATTCGACCGAACTGGCAATCGGGGACGTCGATCCGGAAACCCAGACCGCCAAGGACCTGGAACGGGTGCTCAAGGCTGCCCGCCGGGGTGGGCGGGTGGTCAAACAAATCCTGGCCTTCAGTAAACCGTCACAGGAAGGCTTTCGGCCGACCAATATAACTACGGTCGTGACGGAAGTCGTCGGACTCATGGAGGTCTCCCTTCCCGGCAATATCGAAATGCGCTCCCATATCTCGCCAAACATCGGCTGTATCCTGGCTGATCCCACCCAGATCTATCAGGCGGTGATGAACCTCTGCACCAATGCCTTCCAGGCCCTGCGGCAGCACGGTGGCATATTGCAGGTGCGCCTGGAGGAAATATCCCTCGGCCAGGAAGAGGCCAAAGCCCTCAACCTTGAGGCGGGAGAATATATCCAACTGACCGTGACGGATGACGGGCCGGGCGTTGCCCCTGCCATTATCGACAAGATCTTTGACCCCTTTTTCTCGACCAAAGACAAGACAGAGGGCA
>JAUYSF010000386.1 GCA_030696435.1 Desulfoprunum sp.
CCCTTTTGTGCAATGAATTTTTCTCAGACTGGTGAAATGCTCATTTAATTCGTAACTATTTAGTTTGTTGGCATTGGACTCATCGGTATCGAAATCGAAATCGCTATCGGTATCGAATCCTTGCTGTTTCCGGCATTTTGATCTTGCTTGGAATTTTCGTTTGGAATTTTTTCCGAACGCTAGAGCTTTTCCCTCCGCAGTCTTGTCGTTGTAGTGGGCGATTTCGAAATCGATATCGATCCCGATCCCGATTTCGATTATTCGTCGAAATTGGGGACTGAAGAGTTAGCATCGATCAATCACTGAGGGTATTGTGGACCTTTTCCAGCAGGCTTTCGGCGGAAAAGGGTTTTTGCAGGAAGTGGACACCTTCATCCAGTACCCCATGATGGGCAATGACGTTTGCGGTATATCCCGACATGTAGAGGACGCGGACCTGAGGATGGTATTCGCTCACCTTTTTATAGACTTCGGTGCCTTTCATTGTCGGCATAATGACGTCGGTTAAAAGCAGCTGGATCGGCTCGGGATGATGGCTGGCAATGCTCACCGCATCATTCACATCCTTGCTCTCCAGGACCGTATAGCCGTTACGAAGCAGAACCTGGCAGGCCAGTTTTCGGAGCGATGGTTCATCTTCGACGACCAAAACAGTTTCCGCCTGCCTTGAAGGTATCTGTTTGTCCTTTACCTTTTTTTGCGGGATAATGGCCCCATTCACTGAGGGCAGATAAATTTTAAACGTTGTCCCCTGCTCAGGCTCGCTATAGACCCATATGTTACCGCCATGCTGTTTTACCACGCCATATACCGTCGATAGTCCTAATCCCGTGCCTTTACCCAGGGCTTTGGTGGTAAAAAACGGCTCGAAAATCCTGGCCTGAGTTGTTGTATCCATACCGCTGCCGTTGTCACTGATACCGATCATTACATACGGTCCGGGCCGTGTTTCGGATTTACCTGAAACGTATGTATCATCAAGATTGACACGGGCTGTCTCAATGGTGAGCAAACCGCCATCAGGCATCGCATCCCGGGCATTGACCACTAAATTCAACAAAATCTGTTCGAGTTGAGAGACATCAGCCTTGGTCAATACAGGTTCCGAAGTCAGGGCAAGACGCATCTGGATATCCTCGCCGATGGTTCGACGAAGCAGTTTTTCGAAACTGCGGATCACCTCATTCACATCAACAACCTGCATCTCCAACATCTGTTTTCGGCTGAAAGCGAGGAGCTGTCGGGTGAGATTCGTTGCCCGGATGGCGGCATCATAAATTTCCGTGATTGCCTCCTCAGATGAGTCGGTTGCTAACATTTCTTCTTTTAAAATAGTTATATAGCCGATAATGATTGAGAGCAGATTATTGAAGTCATGGGCCACGCCACCAGCCAACTGACCCACCGCCTCCATTTTCTGCGCCTGTATGAACTGCGCCTCAAGCTTTTTGTTTTCATCTTCGGTTCGGAGCATTTCCCTTTTTACTTCCATGTTGTGGAGTGAATAGGCCAGATCTCCGGCCAACTCAACGAACAGCTTCTCTTCTTCGTCATCCATGGCGATGTCCATATCAACACTCACCGCGAGGTAGCCATAGACTGTATGCTGATGCTCAAGGCGGATTGACATTTTTTGTGACGAAATACAGACAGAAGCCACAGGGCAGGCCTCACAGAACGTGTCTTTTCCTCTGATCAGATAGACACCCTCCTTGGCCTTGGCCGCCACACAGCAAAAGGGCAGGATTCCCTCCTCCATCTGCTTGATGAGAGGGCTAAAATCAGCACCTGCGCCTGCTTCTGCGTGGGCAAACGGCAGGCCGCTCTCATCGGTGAGGACGATGAGTGCACTCGTGTAGCTCCGACAATCAGCTAATACCGTGCAGGCGCTTTGTATCAGGCCTTCAACAGACGTGGCCATGACGATCAACTGGTTGACATTGCGGATGGTCCGAAGGACCCGATTGAGATGCTCTATCCTCGCCTCGGCCTGCATTCTGTCGGTTATATCCCTGAAGGTTCCGAGCATACAGGCTTGCCCGCCGAGTTGAATCGGGGTTGCATTGATATCGGTATAAAAGACTGAGCCATCCCTACAGAGCATAGGAATGTTGACGGCCAGCGACGTTGTTCCTCGGGCCTGCTGCTCGAACTGCTTCGCAACAGCCGGCAAATCCGCGGCAGGATGGACATCTTTCATCTCCATCGTCAACAATTCGTCATGGCTATAGCCGAGCATCCGGCATATCGCGCCGTTGGCAATCACGAATGCTTTAGACTTTACATCGGCCACCAAGATACCGTCCTTGGCGCCTTCAAAGATGACCCGCAGCCTCTTTTCCGACTCCTCCACTCTCGTTGCTGCCTCATACTGCAGTCGGTAAAAATGTGCCCGCTGGTTACGCCAGACAAGCCCGGCCAATGCACCAGAGCCTAAAAGGAGGGTGCAGAGTAATCCGGTAATTGAGAAGAGACGCTCGCGCAATGGCTGGGTGATTTCATCCAGATCTATACGGGCAATCAGAAACCATGGGGAATCAGGTACGGGCCGAACAGCTGCGACCACCTTTTTGTTCCGATAATCAATACCTTCGACAATTCCCACTTTACCCCGCACGGCCATCGCCGCCGGCAGGTCGCTTTGAGATAAGGGAAGACGGAGGTTGAGGGCAGCATCCTTTTCAAATCTCAAATTATTCAGGAAGAGAACCCCATCGCCATCCCGGCGGACAAGCAGAGTTTCGGCACTCTCGCTGGGGGTCGGCCAGTTTTGGATCAGCGGATACAGATACTCTTCAGGGTCTATCTCTACGGTCAGTACCCCAAGAACCTCTTTCCAGTCCGGTGCCGAAAGAATCGGCACAACAATGGCCAAATAAGGCGGCAACTCAGGACTTTTCCTGGTGAGATCGAGAAAAATAACCTGCCGTCCCTCGACCGCATCCTTGATATCCTGATTTTTTTCAGGAAAAATTTCTCCAGAACGGATGGGGGTGGAAAGCAGCTCGAAACCTGAAGTGTTTAACAGTGAGATTCTGTCATATTGGGGCATCTGCTTGACTTTTTCCAGCCAAATTTCCAGATTCCGTTTTGTCTCCATATCGTTTGGACGGCTTAAAAATTGCCGAACGATTTCAGAAAAGGCAGCATTTTTGAAAAATATCAATGCATCTGCACGGCGTTCCCCGCGCCATTCTTTGAGTTCTAATATTTTCAGGTCGGCGATGGTGCTGAGTTCAGCCTCGATCCTATTACGGAATTGCTTCTGCTGATTTCGAGAATACAGATAGCCGGAACCAAGTATGCCGGTTGCCAGAAGAATGAAAACCAGCAGGAGAATGATGCCCGCCCCATTTCTGCTATCCTTATGTGCAGTCTGTCGTGGCGGCCAGGCATAGAGACCAGCCGCCAGCAGAAGAGCAATCCCCAGGGAAAAAAAGGCGAGCGAAGTTGCCATAGCCGGCGGGATGATTGCAGTCTCATAAAACAGCGGGGCATCTACCAGATAGCCGACAATCAGGATCATGCTGATCAGAACGATGATCGCTGCCAGCCAGAAGGAAAACAGATCCCATTTCCGATGCAGAGGGGAGAGAAGCAGCAGAGAACAGCCGGAAATTAAAAAAATAAAGGCGGTCAT
>JAUYSF010000393.1 GCA_030696435.1 Desulfoprunum sp.
CACCCCCGCCTGCACAGCACACCCGCGCCAATAGGCGCTCGAAACACTCAACAAGCTCCCTCTGTTCCAGTCTTTTTGCATCACTCACCTCCTTGGAATACTGTCCACGCAGAGCCGGGCAAACTCCAGCCTCATCTCAGCTGAGAATTCTCTTGCCATTGTCGCCCAATCCTTTCACACTAGAATCAGTATACAGAGAAATCGGGCGAAACAAAAGAAAGACGGAATCGGAGAAAAATGGATCAGGTCAGCGACGACGAATTGAAAAAAGTGATAGCAGATTTCCTGGAAATGGGCCACGTGGAGAACATCGTCGCCATGTTTTGTAGAGAGCCTCTTTATTACGACTGGATCGGCGAAATCCTTGATGACGAACGCTTTGCCGTCCGGCTCGGAGTCTCGGTGCTTCTTGAGGAACTCAAACCCTTGCAGCCGGATCGGCTGGCCCTGGCCATCCCCTCCCTCAGCCGTGTTTTGCATAATGAATCCGCCCTGCTGCGCGGCGAGGCGATCAGCCTCCTCGGGATCATCGGCACACACGAGGCGATCGACCTGGTACGCGGGATGCTCAGCGATCTCAGCCCGCAGGTGCGGGAGATGGTCGAATTGGTCCTGGAGGAGGAGAGATGAGCGCATCAGGCAATAAACTTCCCCCGGCCCTTGCCTGGATACCCTGGTGGCTGAGCGTGATCATGGCGATTGTCAGCTATTTCAGTCTGAAATATCTGGCCCCGCACCTCGCTTCCGCCTTTCCCGCACTTCAGAAACTCGCTGGTTTTCTACCGCAGATGGCCCCACTCGCCGCCATCGGTTTTCTCCTTCTGGCCGCAGTACTGCTCTATGACGGAGACGATATCAGCCCGCCGGAAGAGCCGCCGGATGATCAGGACGACCGGGAATCCGACGAAAACGACAGCGGCTCCGCCACTCACTGACAGCAAGAGGAGAGAATCTGCTAGGCATTGCGGGCACTGACAAAGATATTTGGCCTATTCTCTCGATTGCAGGTACAATACAGAGCGAAACTTATGATTTTGAAAACAACCAGAGGAGAGGATCAATGAACAGCGACATCTCGGAACGGGACGGTGAAATATGGAGCCCGGAAACTTATTACTTCTTCTGTCCCGTATGCGATAAATCCTTCAGCATCAAGTACGATGCCTCCGACAGAAAGAGCTTTGACGGCAAGTATGATGAATTCACCTGTTTCATCAAAGAAGGGAAATGCCCCTTCTGTGAGACGCAACTCTACATAGCCTATGACGCCGATGAACTGCGCGTTGTCGCCTACGACAGCAACGAAGAGGAACGCTGGATCAAATGTACCGCCGACTACGAGAAAAAACGCCAAAAGTTGAAAAAATTAAAACAGCAGTACAAGGCTGAGCCGACAGAAGCCCTGAAGAAAAAGCGCGACACCCTGAAACGCAAGCTTGAAAAACTGGAAAATGAGCTCGTCGCCAAGGATGAAGAATACCAGGAAGACTGTGATCGTCTGATGATCGCCAGAAGGCAGGAAGAAAGTACCACCTTCTAAAAACTACCTGATATTAATGGTCTTTGTTGGAAAACATCCAACCAAACAGGGCCATGCCCTTACAAAAGAAAACAAGGAGTTCATGATGAAAGAAGATATTACGAAGCGGGAAGGCGAGACCTGGGGAATGGAAACCTATTATTTTTACTGTCCTGTATGCGACAAATCCTACAATATCGATTACGACGCCTCTACCCGGACTGCGTTCGACGGCAGATATGAAAACAACACCTGCTTTGTCAAAAAAGGCAAATGCCAATACTGCGAGACCAAACTCTATATAGCCTATGATGCCGACCGCTTGCGGATGGTGGCTTATGACACCAAGGAAGAAAAGCGCTGGCGGTTGTTGACCGACACATACAGCGAAAAATGGAACGAGCTCAAAAAGATTAAGAAAAGCCTCAAGGAAGAAAAAGACGATAAACTGAAAAAGAAAAAGGAGTCTCTCAAGAAGAAATGTGAGACCATGGAAAAGGAAATCATCGACAAGGATGAGCAGTACGAGGAGCAGTGCGAACTGCAGATGATCGCCCGGGAACAAAAGGAGAGCGTTGTCTTCTGAGCGAGAGGCAACAGGCCCATAAAAACCCCGACGGCGTGATTATGGTGCCCCGCTGAATTGATATCCTGACAATAACGTCACTATGTTGAAACGATCCTACAGCCTCAGGGCGCTCTATCAGTTCAGCATCGCTGCAATCTTGCTGCTGGCAATAGGCATATTGGGTATTTTCTGGTTGGTCAGCGAATACCGGCACCATATTGCGACGATGGCCCTGGTCAAGAGCGATTACATCGCCACCCGCAAGGCCGAGACCAAGACGCTCGTCAACCTTCTCGTAGAAAGTGTTGAATTACGCCGGGACGGTGTCGAAGGAGCGCTGAAAAAGTCGGCCACGGAGGCGGCCCAGAACGGCTGGGCCATCGCCTCTTCCATCTACAACCAGTCCAAAGGACGGCTGTCTGACAAGCAAACTCAACAACTCATCATCAGCGTCCTGACGGCCCAGCGTTTTCTTGATGGCCGGGGATATTATTGGGTTCACGATACCAACTATACCCTCATAGCCCATCCCTTCCGTAGCCAGTCGATAGGTAAAAATGACCGGGAACTCACCGACACCATGGGCCAGAAGCTCGTTCAGTCCTTCATCCAGGTAGCCACCACCTACCCGGATGGCGGATTTGTCACCTACTACTGGAGCAAGCCGGGGATCGACGAGAACCTCCACCGCGAAAAAGGCCAGAAAAAAATCGCCTATCTCATATTTTTCGCGCCCTACAACTGGGTGATCGGTGTGGGTGACTATGTAGCCGATGCCGAACAAGAGGCCAAGCAGGCAGCCATCAAACGTATTGCCGCGGTGCACTACGGCAGCAAGGGCTATGTCTTTATCCATACCAAAGAAGGTATCTGCCTAAACCATATCAACAAGGAGAACATCGGCACAAACCGCTGGGAACTGCGCGACGCCAACGGCATGAAGGTCGTGCAGGAACTGGACAGAACCGGACGCCGGCCTGGTGGCGACTTTCTCGAATACATGGCCTCCAGCGACCCTGAAACGGGTGCTCCGGCACGAAAAATGAGCTATGCCCAGAGTGTGCGGGGCTGGGACTGGGTCATCGGCAGTGGCGTCTATCTCGATGACATCGACACGATAATCAGTAAATACCGCAAAAACCTGCTGGACGAATTGCGCAACAAAATCATCACAACCGTCTGCATCCTCCTGGCCATTCTGGCCTGTGGTTTTCTCATCGGCCGCAAGCTGTTCCATTGTCTCCTGGCCGAGCTCAGCATCTTCACCATGAAACCCAGCCAAGGCAAGACCGAGCCGATCGATACCCGGCACTTCAAGATCAAGGAACTGCAGGCTATCGCCCACCAGGCCAATGTCATTCTCCAAGAGAAAGACCAGGCTCAGGCTGAGCTGTTCAAGGCCAAGAGGATGGAGACGGTCGGCCTGATGGCCGGCGGGGTCGCCCACGATCTCAACAATCTGTTATCAGGTGTGATCAATTATCCAGAGCTTATCCTGCTGAATCTCCCTCAAGACAGCAATCTGCGAGATCCTCTGACGAAAATCCAGGAATCCGGCCAACGGGCTGCGGCAATCGTCGCCGATCTCCTGACCCTGGCCCGTGGTATTGCCAGTGTCAGGGAGATTATCGATCTCAATCAGGCGGTCGTCGACTCTCTGCAGGCACCGCAGCATGAGAGACTGCTCTCCCGCCACCCCGGACTCTCTTGCCAAACCAGCCTGCACGCTTCCCCCCTGTATATCTCCTGTTCACCGGCGCATGTGGCAAAATGCCTCATGAATCTCGTGACCAACGCTGCCGAGGCCTGCAAAGATGGCGGAACGATCATCCTCAAGACAACGACGATCCGAGCTGATGAGTCCCTGCCGCAACTCGAACCGGGACCGTATGCCGTCCTCGAAGTCTGTGACAACGGCAAGGGCATAAAGAGCGAGGAGCTGCCACATATCTTCGAGCCGTTTTACACCAAGAAAACGATGGGCTTGACTGGCACAGGCCTTGGCCTGGCAGTCGTATGGAACACTATGGTCGACCATCAGGGCAGCGTCACCGTGACGAGTGACGAGAGAGGTACCGCTTTTAGTCTCTATTTCCCGCTCTCAGGCGAATCAGGCCAACGTTCTGCAATAGTCAATAAACAGGAGCTCAAGGGTAGCGGCACCATCCTGGTGGTTGATGATGAGGAAATTCAGCGTGATATCGCCTCGACGGTTCTGACAATCCTCGGCTATACAGTTGAAACAGTGGCCTCGGGAGAAGAGGCAATCTCTTTTCTACAAGCCAGGAATGTCGATCTGGTCGTCCTCGATATGATTATGCCTCCCGGCATGAACGGCCGTGACACCTATGAGATCATGACCAGAATCAGACCGGGCCTGAAGGCCATCATCGTCAGCGGTTTTTCGGAAAGCGAGGCTGTGCAGGAAACCTGCCGATTGGGAGCGGGGGAGTTTCTGAAAAAACCTTACAACCTCCAGCAGCTTGGGTTGGCTGTGAAGACGGAGTTGGAAAGGGTATGAAAAAGGGTCTGAAATTGACAAAAAAAATGATCGTCCACCCACAGACATGAATTCAACAACTGCAGGGAATCCTAGCAAGACAGGCAGAAAAGAAGGTCAAGATTTCATGTGAGACCTGATCCTTTCCCGCCCCCGTCATTCCTTCGGCACGGCGGCAACGGTGGCCGGTTACGACCTGTCGGCCCTGCAGCCGATCATGGGCCACGCCTCGACCGGCACAACCGGGATATACCAGCACTTGGCGGGAGATTATCTACGAACACAGGGGTAGAAGTTGAATGATATGATGAATCGGGAAAGGAACCAAAACAACAATGAAGGTGGCGGCGATGGGGATGACCGAGAAAATAATTGCGAAGAGGTATCTTGACAAATAAAGGAAGAAACTGATAAAGGAATAGTAGGGGTTATCTCTGGAGCCAAGTATAGACAGGGGATGCAGATGGATAATTATCCACACTTACTATTCAAAAGACACTGGCAAATCACGCCGGATACAAATTATCATCTGGGCGAATGTGAAGCGATGATACGCGCTATCTCCAATACGCCACTACGCCCACAAGAGAGAGACCGACTCCTAACAGTCTCTCTGATTAAGGGGGCCCAAGCTACTGCTGCGATAGAAGGAAACACTCTTTCGCAGGAAGAAGTTGAAAGGATCTATCTCAAAGGCGAAAATCTACCTCCAAGCAAAGAGTACCTGCAAACTGAGGTGGAAAACGTTATCAATGCACTCAACTATCTCCTTCAAGAGGTAGTTCGACACGGTAATGAGTGGCCCATCACGCCAGAGCTCTTACTCGATTTTCATAAAAGAATATCTCAAAATCTCGGTGACCATATCGACGCCATCCCTGGTCGGTGGCGACAAGATCGGCGCCAGGTCGGCCCATATCTTGCCCCGGAACATCGCTTTGTCCCGGAATTGATGGGAAAGCTCTGCGATTGGTTAAGGGAAGAATTCCATTACCATATTGAACAGGATTTCAAAACAGCAGTTATTCAAGCAATAGTAACCCATGTCTATATAGAGTGGATTCATCCCTTTGGGGATGGCAATGGCAGAACCGGCCGACTCGTCGAATTCTTTATTTTACTCAGATCAGGGCTCCCGAGTATTGCCTCTCATATTCCTTCTAATTTTTATAACGAGACTAGGAACGAATATTATAGACAGCTAAACAATGCGAGGACGCAAAAAGACCTTTCTGATTTTATCAGTTATGCAGTACAGGGTTTTCGCGATGGATTGGAAGAAAACCTCAAGATTATTCAGGAAGGTCAGATGAAAATTTTCTGGCGAAACCATGTGTTTGAGTCTTTTGCCGACGTGAAACATACTAAGACAACGGTCTTCAAAAGAAAGCGGGCCTTGATGTTTTCTATTCCAATAAATACGCTTCTTACTCCGTCAGAAATTCTGGTGAAAGACCCAGATGTAATGAGGGAGTATTCGCAATTTGCTAAATCCACCTTTGAAACCGACCTGAAGGACCTTGTCAGAATGGGGCTCTTAATCAAGGCAGACGACAAATATTTGGCAAACACTTCAAAGCTGTTGGCATCATTGCCGGAAAGGCGGGAACCTTTATGAGGATGGAAGCTTAAACGACCACAGGATTTCACAGAATGTTGCCTTTTAAGGACAAGACCGAGGCCATCGACACCCGGCTGTTCAGAATCAAGGAGTTGCAGTACTAAAATACAGGGATACCGTACTGATTAACTGTAAAATAAGTAAAGTCCCACCAATTGGTAAATGGCTTGGTGCTCTGG
>JAUYSF010000468.1 GCA_030696435.1 Desulfoprunum sp.
CCTTGGTGTCCCTTTTGCGGACAAAAGGTCGGGCGGGCAACTGATGCGGTGATTCGTAAGATGACCGAGTTCCCGGTCGGTAGCTGCCAGTGTGGGGCAGTGTATAGTTGTGATTCTACTGGACATAATATTGGGGCGGCAATGGTTGAAACCCTGGTATATGCCTGTGGTGACAATTGGGACCTTGCCTGGGAGCTGATGCCTGAGGATGATTATCTGACCGGACGTGTTGAAAATTATGACGAGGTGACTCATCAGGTTATCGATATCAAGAATATTGATGGTCGACCGGTTCGAGGGGTTCTGTATTTTGTCCGGCTGCATACCGAAATGACTGAGCTTGTGCGCCGCCTCAAAGAGAAAAAAGGCGTTCCTGGCAACAACATTGTTACACCTCAGCACCCTGCCGAGATTGTGCAGCAAGAGCCTCCTCTTGATAAAAAACGCATACGACTGAAGGCAACTAAACAGGCGGTGCGGGAACTGGTCGAGGCGACCGATATTGATGCTTTGGTCAGGCTTTGCCTTGATGACAAGAAAACTCTGCGCCTGCTGCAGCGATTACTCTACGATCCGATTGCAGAAAATAGGTGGCGGATAGCCTGGATCATCGGTCAGGTCTGTGCCCGTGTGGCCTCACGGGAGCCCGGCCAGGTCTCGGAATTTATCCATCGTCTCTTTGAGGCCTGCTCGGACTCCGCCGCTACCCCGTGGGGTATGGTCGAAACCATAGGCTATATTATATCCAGTCGACCTGATATTTTCGGGGCCTTCACCCGCTATCTTCTGCGATATCTCGGTGAGGCGTCGACCCAGGTTCAAGTAATATGGGCCTTGGCGGAAATCGCCTCAAAGCGCCCGGATCTTATACGTGATACCCCTTTTTATAATTTGTTTCATTTTCTGAAGCATCCCGATCCACAGGTTCGCGGCCAAATAGCTCGATTGTGCGGCCGGATCACGGCAACAGAGGTTGCTCTGCAGCTTATGGCGCTCAAAGACGATGAAGCTGGCCTGACCATCTGGGAAAATGGCGAGGCTGTTACAACAACAGTTGCTGCGGAGGCCGCTAAGGCTGTGGCCACGATTCATGGAGGAAAGAAGTAATGAGTACAACTTTACAGGATGTCAATTCCATAGTTCCTATGACTGATTCTGCTCAAGCTGCCGGGATTGTTGATCAGGTGCGGGCAGATTATGAAGAAGGCAAGCGGTTAATAGAAAGTGGAGAGTACGCTCAGGCGGCGGTTTCGTTACACAACGCCTTGCTCGGATACGAAGAAAAAATGGATGAGGCCGGTATGGCCAATGCCTCTAATCAACTGGGGCATATCTGTCTGGCTAAAAAAGATTTCGAACAGGCCAGACAGCATTATCAAAAGGCCTGGGATATCTGTGAAAAAAAGCAGGATTCCATGAGCTTGGTCTCTTTGTTAAAAAAGTTTGTCCTGGTGTATCGGGGGATGAAACAGTACCGACAGGCGCTTGATATCTGCCTGGACCTCTTAGATAAATATCATGCTAATAATGACCCTCAGGGGACGGTCACTGTACTGGTCGATATGGCCGAGATTTATCTGGAATCAGGTGAAAAAGCCAAGGCGGTCGACGCCTATCGCACGGTAGCTTCAATCCACAACAATTTCAAACATCATACTACTGCCGAGAGTTTTGCCCAGAAGGCCAAAGAGCTTGAAGAGGCTGCCTGAAACAGGCAGAACGGAATTCGATGTTTACCGGAATAATCGAGGGATATGGCAGGCTTCTCGGAAAGCGGGCGATTGGCGGCGGCATGGCCTTTGATTTCGAAGCCGGCTTTGAGCTCAACGATCCCGAGGAAGGTGAATCTATCGCCGTGAACGGGGTCTGTCTTACAGCTTATGGTATTTCGGAACGCCGTTTCAGTGCGGATGTCTCTCCGGAGACTCTTTCGCGGACCCACCTGGGACGTCTTGGCGTCGGTGGGCTGGTCAATATGGAACGAGCCTTGCGGCTCTCCGACAGATTGGGGGGGCATCTGGTCTCAGGGCATGTGGACTGTGTTGCCACCGTCAAGGGGCACAAGACCGTCGGTAATTACACTCTTTTCACCTTTTCATTGCCCAAAGGGCAAAGTCGCTATATTGTCGAGAAGGGCTCAGTCGCCATCGACGGGGTCAGTCTCACCGTAAACTCGTGCTCTCCGGGTGAGTTCTCCGTGTCCATTATCCCTCATACCTTGAAAATGACGACATTGGGCGTTCTGCAGGTGGGGAGCCTTGTCAACATCGAGGTAGATCTTATTGGTAAATATGTTGAGAAACTCCTTGGACCTCATGTGCCTTCCGGTGCAGATCAAGGCAGTGTCGGCAGCAAGATCGATACCGCGTTTCTTGCAGAACACGGGTTTTTTAAATAGACGGTTGCTCGAACCATAACCTTTAACGTGTGAATATTATGGCAGTAAGTTCAATTGAAGAAGTGATAGGAGACATCAGGGCCGGGAAGATGATCATTCTGGTTGACGATGAAGACCGGGAGAATGAAGGTGATCTCTGCATGGCGGCCGAGGCCGTCACCGATGAGGCGATCAATTTCATGGCAACCCATGGCCGAGGGCTGATCTGCCTGACCCTGAGTCCCGATCTGGTTGATAAATTAAAACTGCCGATGATGGTCAGAGACAACAGATCGCCGTACGGGACCGGTTTTACGATCAGCATCGAGGCGAAAACAGGCGTCTCCACAGGAATATCGGCTGCTGACAGGGCCCGCACCGTGCAGGCGGCGGTGGCTTCGGATGCCAAACCGAGCGATCTTGTGAGCCCAGGGCATATATTTCCCTTACGGGCCAAAGAAGGGGGAGTGCTGGTCCGGACCGGGCAGACCGAGGGCTCTGTTGATCTCGCGCGGCTTGCCGGGATGACCACGGCGGGAGTTATCTGTGAGATAATGAATGACGACGGAACCATGTCCCGGATGCCGGATCTGGAAAGATTTGCTGAAAAACATGGTATCAAGATCGCGACCATCGCTGATTTGGTTGCTTACCGACTGCGGCAGGATATCCTAGTGCACCGGGCTGCGGAAGCCCGTGTCCCTACCGAACATGCGGGTGAATTCACGGCCATCGTGTACACCAACGATGTCGACGAACATGAGCATCTTGCCCTGGTAAAGGGAGATATTTCCAAGGTCGAAAGAGTTCTGGTCCGGGTTCATTCCGAGTGCCTCACCGGAGATGTCTTTAGTTCATCGAGATGTGATTGCGGCCTACAGCTGAATGCGGCCATGCAGATGATTGATCAGGAGGGCTGTGGGGTCATTCTCTATATGCGACAGGAAGGCCGGGGTATAGGTTTGGTCAATAAACTCAAGGCCTATGCTTTGCAGGATGAAGAAGGAATGGATACCGTAGAAGCCAATATCAGCCTGGGGTTCAAGGCAGATTTGCGGGATTATGGTATCGGCGCTCAGATTCTCCGGGACCTGGGAGTGAGCAAGATGGCCTTATTGACCAACAATCCCAAAAAGATTGTCGGCCTTGAAGGCTACGGAATTGAGGTGGTGGCTCGATTTCCTATTGAGATCATGGCAAATGCTGAGAATAAGAGTTATCTGCAGTGCAAGCGTGATCGAATGGGGCATTTGATCGAGGTAATGGATTAATCACCAGGCCTAATCTCTGATTGGAACTGGACAATATGTACATCTTGTAGGTGAGCAGGTATGGCGAATATTATAGAAGGAAATCTCAAGGCGGATGGAAAGAAGTTTGCAATCGTTGTAGCCCGGTTTAACTCCTTTATCTGCGAAAAACTCCTGGAAGGGGCTGTGGACACCCTTTTACGCTCCGGAGCTCTCAGTTCGGATATCGACGTGGCCAGGGTGCCCGGGGCCTTTGAAATTCCGTTGATTGCCAAGAAGATGGCGAGTTCGCACAAATATGATGCGGTAATCGTTCTCGGTGTTGTCATACGGGGGGCAACGCCACATTTTGATGTGGTAGTCAATGAGGTGTCAAAAGGATCTGCCCAAGTGGGTCTGGAAACCGGGGTGCCGGTACTTTTTGGGGTTTTGACCACGGAGACCATTGAGCAGGCCATCGAGCGGAGCGGCACCAAGGCAGGTAATAAAGGGTCGGAGGTAGCAACTGCGGCCATAGAAATGGCCAATCTGATCACCAACCTCATGTAAGCTGTCGTTTAAAAATAACCACAGCATTGAGATACCGTAACGAAATTGTCGGAAATGTAATGGTTATTGTGTAACGTCCCCTAAGTTTGGCCGGCCTTCATCTGTGGTTGAGTCTTGCAATAGCTTTTATTGGAGTTATTGCCGACGGTTGTTTTTTGTAAGCAACAGATATAGCTCAGGCTTCATTTTTAATCTAACGGTCCGGTCCAATTATGGGAATTCGTCGACAATCACGCGAGGCTGCCATGCAGTTCCTCTTTCAGGATGATTTTTATCTTGAAAAAGAGAGGGCCCTGGATGATCTCCAGGAGAGCTTCGAATTTTTCTGTAGTCTATTTCAGATAAGTAGAAAGGGTCGTTCCTATGCCATTGAATTGCTAGAAAAAACCATAAAAAATAGAGGCCAGATTGACGGACTGATAGCTGCAGCAGCGGTCAACTGGCGATTGCAGAGGATTGCCGCGGCAGACCGCAATGTGTTGAGACTGGCGGTGTGCGAGATGCTCTTTAGTGATGATGTGCCGGATGAAGTCGCTATCAATGAAGCGGTTGAGATAGCCAGGCGGTTTGGCGGCGATGATTCTCCGTCCTTTGTCAATGGTGTCCTTGACGCGGTAAGAAAAATCTTACGTGGATAATTCAGTGCCGACCCGTGGTTCTTGCATTTTCAGTGAATTCCTATTGCATCAGGAGGAGAGAGACATTATTCGGGATTTCACAATGTATATTTCGGGAGTTTTTTGAAGGTAATGGCGGCCTCACCAACGGAAAAAAACCGACCTGGTTTTACGCAGGAATCACTTGCTGTCTTAGGTATTTTCCTGGCTGCCTTCCTGTTTCTCAGTCTTTTGTCGCGAACTCTTGCCTCAGAAAAAAATTGGTGTGGTGAGATAGGGGCATTTATATCTCACATCCTGATCAGTTTTACTGGTTGGGGTGCCTATCTTTTTTCTGCCTTGCTTTTTATCTTTGCCCTTTTCTTTTTCAGTCCCAGGATGTCATTTAACCGGCTTCCGCATGTCTCCGTCGGCCTGACGGGCGCCATTGTCTCATTCTGCGGACTGCTCTCTGCTCTTTCGATGAAAGAACCATCCCTCATTGAGGCCGGTGGTTTTCTCGGGCGGTCTACCTTTTCCTATCTCGGGTCTTTTATCGGTGGGCCGGGTGCCATCCTTTTTCTGGTCCTTGTCTTCCTTATCTCCCTGATGCTTTCCACGCAATTTTCGCCCTATCAACTTGTAAGGTTAATATGGCGAATTATTAGAGGTATTTTCCTGCTGTTATTTGGTCGTGCGGTTGGAAGGCAGGAAGTAGTGCTGAAAAATGAAGGCAACAGGGCTGGTCTGCGTTCTGTGAGAGAACCGCGACCTGTAGTGGACATACCTGTGACACCAGTTGCCACGGTTCCATTGGTCAAAGAGCCACCTAAACCTCTGTCTGCTTCCAATCGCGACGAAAAAAATCCGGCGAAACCCTTGGCACGAGGTGACTGGGAATTACCGCCACTGTCGCTTTTGGATGCCAATAAACAAGTGCAGGAGCACATTGATAAAGAAATCTATTACAAGATATCGCAACAATTGGAGCAGCAGTTAGGGAATTTTGGTGTCTCAGGTAAGGTGATCGGAATCTCGCCAGGTCCGGTGGTAACCACTTACGAATACGCCCCTGCCCCAGGTATAAAGATAAATAAAATCGTAGGATTGGCAGATGATATAGCCTTGGGGCTCAGGGCTATATCGGTGCGCGTAGTTGGTTCTGTACCCGGCAAGGCGGCGCTTGGTATAGAAATCCCGAATGAAAAAAGGCAGATTGTCTATATCAGGGATTTGATTGGTGCTGAGAACTATCGAAAAAATTCAGATAAGTTGAGTATCGCTCTGGGGCTTGATGTGGTTGGCAGCCTGGCGATGGCTAATCTGGCCAAGATGCCACACCTGTTAATTGCTGGAGCGACGGGGGCCGGGAAGAGTGTCGGGATCAATACTATTATTGCCTCGATTCTCTTTAATGCCACACCTGCCGAGGTGCGGTTTCTTATGATCGATCCTAAACGTATCGAATTATCCGGTTACGAGGGCATACCTCATTTGCTGCACCCTGTCGTTGTAGACCCGCGCTTGGCTTCACGGGCTTTGAACTGGGCGGTGCGTGAGATGGAACGCCGATACAGATTGCTCGAAGAGGCCAAGGTGAAAAGTTTTGATTCGTATAATGAACATTCTAAGGAAAAGTTACCCTATATTGTCGTTATTGTAGATGAACTTGCAGATTTGATGATGGTGGCTTCGAAGGATGTGGAGACCGCCATAGCAAGACTTGCTCAGATGGCAAGAGCAGCGGGAATCCATCTTATTCTTGCGACCCAACGTCCGTCGGTTGATGTTCTGACTGGTTTGATAAAGGCCAATTTCCCAACTCGTATATCCTTTAAAGTCTCTTCTAAGATAGATTCCAGGACAATCCTCGATGCCTCTGGCGCAGAGCACCTTCTGGGCGCCGGTGATATGCTCCTCCTGGCTCCTGGAACCTCGAACATTAAACGGATTCACGGGGCGTATATATCGGAGGCTGAAACCTCAAGAGTGGTCGAATTTCTGAAGAAACAGGGGAGTTCCGTTTACGATGAGTCGATCATCGAGGAGATTGAGTCTGATAATGAGCCGAATGGCTCTGACGAAGACACAGATTTTGATGAGCGTTACGATGAAGCTGTGGCTATTGTCACCGAGTCTGGACAGGCCTCGATTTCCATGATCCAGAGAAGATTACGGGTAGGATATAACCGGGCTGCCCGGATGATAGAAACCATGGAGCAGGAGGGGCTCATCGGCCCCGCGGATGGAGCTAAGGCCCGGGAAGTATTGGTGCGAAACAACTATACATAGTCATTCAGAAAATCCTCTCATTAATTTGTCTTGACAATTATTGGGCAACAAATTATAAAAAAACTCTTGGAAAAAATGAGCAGTCATTCATTCTTTTCTACTTGAATTTACTTCGCAGTGTCAATTGGCAGTCTCCGTTGTTCGCAAGAAAAACGGGCATACTGTCAAGATGTGGTTTTTGCAGTAACTAGGATTGAGTATAGGTTTAGTGGGTCCTGTGTGTGCAGGATCACAACAGTTAAAAAAAACTGAGGAGGTAGTTTAATGCCAAGTTATGTAGATCCTTCCAAGTGTGATGGCTGCAAAGGTGGAGACAAAACCGCATGCATGTACATCTGTCCCAATGATCTTATGGTCCTTGAGAAAACAGAGATGAAGGCTTATAACCAAGAGCCTGATGCATGTTGGGAGTGTTACTCCTGTGTCAAGATCTGTCCGCAGGGTGCAATTTTTGTCCGCGGTTACGATGACTTCGTACCTATGGGTGGCCAGGTTCATCCAATGCGTAGTGCTGACTCCATCATGTGGACGGTCAAGTTTCGTAATGGCAACCTGAAACGGTTCAAATTCCCTGTGCGTACCACTGCTGAAGGCGCGGCAAATGCTTATGTAGATCAGAAAGGCGCTAGTCTCGACGATGAATGTCTGCTTCTTGAGGCAAATCTTCCTACCCCGAAATAATCTCGGTTAGGAAACAACGCGAAATTCCAAACAGAATCTTTAGTACATAAGGAGATGTAATATGGCATTACCAAATAAACCAAAAGGTGAACTTGCTGCCGTAGTGGATCCGCAGATCGTCGAGCATGATGTGGATGTACTTATCGTGGGCGGTGGTATGGCTGCATGTGGAACTGCTTTCGAGATCAAGAAATGGGCACCTGCCGATCTGAAGATCGTTATGGTAGACAAGGCTGCTCTTGAGCGCTCGGGCGCTGTAGCTCAAGGCCTTTCGGCAATTAACACCTATATTGGCAGTAATCCGATAGAGAGTTACGTCAAAATGGTACGTAACGACCTCATGGGTGTTGTTCGTGAAGATCTGATCTATGACTGTGGTCGTCACGTGGATGAGTCTGTCAAGCTGTTCGAAGAGTGGGGCCTGCCCATATGGAAGAAAGACGCTGACGGCGAGACCCTTGATGGTGCAAAGCCTGCTCCGACCCTGCGTGAAGGTGGTACTCCTGTTCGTACCGGTAAATGGCAGATTATGATCAACGGTGAGTCGTATAAGTGTATCGTTGCTGAGCCTGCTAAAACTGCTCTCGGTGCTGACAACGTGCACGAGCGTATCTTTATCGTTAAACTGCTTCTCGATAAAAACAAGGCCAACCAGATTGCCGGTGCCGTCGGATTCTCCACCCGTGAGAACGCGGTTCATATCTACCGCTGCAAGACCGCTATGGTTGCCTGTGGTGGTGCAGTAAATATCTTCCGTCCCCGTTCTACCGGTGAAGGAAAAGGTCGTGCATGGTATCCGGTATGGAACGCCGGTTCCACCTACACCATGTGTGCCCAGGTCGGAGCTACCCTGACCATGATGGAAAACCGCTTCACGCCTGCCCGTTTTAAAGATGGTTACGGTCCTGTTGGTGCTTGGTTTCTTCTTTTCAAGGCCAAAGTACAGAACGGTCTCGGTGAGTTCTATGCAAACAGTGATGCAGTAAAAGAAGAGTTGGCTCAGTTTATGCCTTATGGCGCATCTCCAGTAACCCCGACTTGTCTGCGTAACCACTTGATGATCAATGAGCTGAAGGCTGGCCGTGGACCAATCTATATGGCTACCGATGTTGCGCTGAACGCCTTCCTTGATGATCGTCGTGCCAAAGGCTTGGATGAGAAAGAAGTGAAGAAATACTGGAAACATCTTGAATCTGAGGCATGGGAAGATTTCCTGGATATGTCAGTTGGTCAGGCTGGCCTTTGGGCCGGTATGGATATCGAGCCAGAGAAAACTGGTTCAGAGATTATGCCGACCGAACCCTACATGCTCGGTTCTCACTCCGGTTGTTGCGGTATTTGGACTTCTGGACCGGAAGAATCATGGGTACCCGATGTTAAGAACCCCTCTCGTGCTCACAAGTATAAATGGGGCTATAATCGTATGACCACAGTTGACGGTCTGTTCACTGCTGGTGACGGCGTAGGTGCATCTGGTCATAAGTTCTCATCAGGTTCCCATGCAGAGGGTCGTATTTGTGCCAAACAGATGGTAAAATTCTGTCGCGATAATGCAAGCTTCAAGCCTGAACTCAAGCAGACTGCCAAAGAGCTTGCTGATGAGATTTATGCACCGGTTAAACGTTACATTGAATTCGTTGGTGCTTCAACCGCAGCGGATGTAAATCCGAACTACTGCAAGCCTGCCGGCCTGATGATGCGTCTCATGAAGGCCACAGACGAGTATGGTGGTGGTGTTGCTACCTACTACATGACCTCTGGTAAACTGCTCAACATCTGCCTCGATCTTCTGAGACTTCTGCGTGAAGATGCACAGAAGATGGCCGCTGGTGATCTGCATGAGCTGCTTCGTTGCTGGGAGAACTATCATCGTATCTGGTGTGTTGAAGCCCATATCCGTCACATCGAGTTCCGTAAGGAATCTCGCTACCCAGGATTCTACTACAGATCAGATTTCCCCACCTGTGATGACGAAAACTGGAAGTGTTTCGTTAACTCCACCTTCAATCCTGAGACTCAGGAGTGGAAGTGCGAGAAGGTTGAGGTCATTAACATTATTGAAACCGAGCCTTGGCTGTAATGCTATATCGTTTGCTATAGCATGATGTACAACAAAAATCTCCAGGAGTCATACGATTCCTGGAGATTTTTGTTATGTAACCCTTTATCTTATTGAGCGTAAAGACCAGACTGTTCTTTACGCTCTATAAGATAAATGATATTTTCTCAGTAGATTTCCAATAGAGTCCAATAGTTGATGTATCTTTTGGTAACCACCAGAGTGGTGCTGACTGCCCGGAGGTATGTCAATAGTACTATATATTCTAAGAGCAATTATGGAGGAAAGGTATGACTGACGAGCAAGGCACTCCTGGTGCAATTTTGGTCGTAGGCGGAGGAATCAGTGGGCTGACGGCAGCCCTAGAGGCCGCCGAAGTCGGGAATGATGTATTTTTGGTTGAGAAAAGTCCGAGTTTTGGTGGACGTGTTGCCCAGCTCAACGAGTATTTTCCAAAGCTCTGCCCACCCAGTTGTGGACTTGAGATTAATTTCAAGAGGCTGAAAGCAAACAGGAAAATCCGAACTTATACCATGACCACTGTGAAATCAGTGACAGGTGGGCCTGGTAAGTATGAGGTGACCCTTGAGATTGCGCCACGCTATGTCAACAGCAACTGTACCGCATGCGGTGAGTGCACCATAGCCTGTCCTGATGAAATGGAGAATGATTTCAATTTTGGCATGGACAAGTGCAAGGCAGCATATCTCCCGCATGAAATGGCCTATCCAAGAAGGTATGTGATAAACAAGAGTGCGCTGTCCTCTGTCGGTGCTGAGGCTGTCAAGGCCGTATGTAAGTATAATGCGGTTGACCTTGAGATGAAGACCGAGACTGTGAAAGTTCAGGTTGCCTCTATAATCTGGGCTACTGGTTGGATTCCCTATGATCCAACAAAGATGGATAATTTGAAGTACAACGAATCCGATTCTATAATCACCAATATGATGTTGGAGAGGATGGCAGCACCGAACGGGCCAACCAAAGGTGCTATAGTTCGGCCTGGAGACAACAATGCAATCAGCTCTATAGCCTTTGTCCAATGTGCCGGTTCCAGAGATGAGAACCATCTTGAATATTGTTCACATATTTGTTGTATGGCAACCTTCAAGCAGATGACCTATGTGCGCAAACAGTATCCCGACGCCAAGATTTACGTGTTCTATATTGATCTGCGCACCCCAGGAAAATATGAGAAATTCAGGGAAGCACGGATGACTGATAAAAATGCTGTTTTTATCAAAGGTAAAGTCGCTCAGATTATTCCGGAAGCGGATGGCAGTGTGACCGTGGTTGCAGAAAATGCCCTGACCGGAAACAAGATTTCTCAAAAAGTTGATATGGCTGTTTTGGCAACTGGAATGCAACCCTCTCTTGGAGTGCAGGGCGCACCTGTCACCTTAAATATGGATAGCAGCGGTTTTGTGATCTCCGATAATGACAAGGCTATGTTTGCGGCCGGTTGTGCAAAAAAGGCTGCCGATGTTGTTACTACTACTCAATCATCAACCGCAGCTGCCCTAAAGGCAATTCAGGTTTCCAGGAGGTAAAAATCAATGTCTAAAACATATTGTGCATATTTATGTTCAGGTTGCGGCATCGGAGATGCCCTCGATCTCGACGCACTCAGCGGGATTGTTAAAAAAGAGATGGGCATGGAGTGCAAAACGCATGTCTGCCTGTGCGGGAGCGAAGGCCGTTCTTTTATTGGAAGTGACATTGAAAATGGTGTCAATACCATCGTTATTGGTGCATGTTCTCCTCGGGTTATGGCGAGAGAATTTGATTTTGGTGATGAAAAAATCACCGTCCGGGCAAATCTTCGCGAGCAGGTAATCTGGGCTGAGGTAAAACCTGCTGAAGGAAAGGCTCCTCACAAAGAAGCCGCAGCATTTTTAAATGAAAGTGCTGCCGATTACATGCGTATGGCATGCACGCGGGCCAAAAAAACCGAATTACCGGTTCCCTATAAACTTGAAACACTCAGCAAGACCATCATGGTCATGGGCGCTGGAATTGCAGGCCTTACTGCAGCGAGCGAGGCAGCAGCGGCAGGATATGAAGTTCTTCTTGTCGAAAAACAAGATACACTTGGCGGAAAAGCTGCTGGGTGGAGAAAGTCCTTTCCTACCAAGGCGCCTTGGACCGATCTTGAAGAAAATCCGGTCGAAACACTGATTCAAAGAGTTACCTCCAACGGAAAGATTACAATTAAAACCGCTGTCGAGGTTGCGCGTATCGGTGGGGCACCTGGTAATTTTTTTGTAAGTTTCAAGCCTGCCGGAACAAAGAGCGAGTGGGATGCTCCTGCCAAAGTCGCTGTCGATGAACAGGAAGCTATCGATAAAGGCCAAAAAGAAGACCCGAATGCCGGCCTGCAGAAATACACCGAGGTTGACCCTCAGGCCACCATTGTCGGCTCAGTTGTATTAGCAACAGGCTGGAAACCCGCAGATGTTTCACAGTACGAGCATCTTGGCTATGGACGGTTAAAAAACGTTGTCACCAATGTCGAGTTTGAGCAGCTTGCCAAGGCTGGTAAGGTTCCAGCAAACGTAGTTTTTGTACAGAGTCCTGGCGGTTCTGAGAATGACAAAGATTTTCCATACTGTAATTCCGTCACTTCAATGGTTGCATTGAAACAGGCCCAGTATGTCTGCGCTGATAACATTGACGGAAAGGCCTATATACTTTACCAGCACATGCGTACTCCTGGCCATATGGAGCTTTTTTACAAAAGTTCCCAGCAGAATGACGGTATTTTCATGACAAAGGCCAACGTCATGAAGGTAGAGGAGAAGGGCGGTACATTGTCGGTATCTGCAGAGAATACCCTTTTGGGAGAAAATCTTACTCTTGATGTCGACATGGTTGTTCTTGCCGCAGGTATGGAACCTGCCACACTCCATGAGAATTCTATCAATCTCGCATATCGTCAGGGACCGGCGTTTTCAGATTTGGGATTATTTGATGGCTATGCCGATTCACATTTCATCTGTTTTCCTTATGAAACACGTCGGACAGGGATTTACACTTGCGGTGGTGTTCGTAAGGCCGAGACCATTGATGAAGCCATTGATGACGCAACCGGAGCAGCACTGAAAGCTATTCAGTGTTTAGAATCGACTGATCGTGGTGTATCCGTTCATCCCCGATCTGGGGATGCAACGTATCCCGAATTTTTCATGCAGAGATGCACACAGTGCAAACGCTGCACTGAGGAGTGTCCTTTCGGTGCACTCGATGATGACGCCAAAGGAACCCCTCTGCCGAATCCTACTCGTTGCCGCCGTTGCGGGACCTGTATGGGTGCCTGTCCAGAGCGCATTATTGGTTTCAAGGATTATAACATCGACCTTATTGGTTCCATGGTTAAGGCCGTTGAGGTACCTGAGGATGATGAAGATCGATTGCGAATCATAGTCTTCGTCTGTGAGAATGATGCCTATCCTGCTCTCGATATGGCTGGAATGAAAAGACATGGTCTCAATCACATGATCAGATTTATCCCGGTACGCTGCCTCGGTTCCGTAAACATGGCATGGATTCGTGATGCTCTTTCTGCTGGTATGGACGGGGCTATGCTTTTGGGCTGTACATACGGCGATGATTATCAGTGTCATTTTGTTAAGGGATCCGAGATTGCCAACAAGCGTATGGAAAACATCGGTGAAACTCTTTCCAGTCTGGGACTTGAACCCGAGCGTTGCGCGGCTGAGCAGGTGGCCATCACCGATTACGATAAAATTCCCCAGATTCTCAATGATTTTGTAGACAGAATTGTGGAGATGGGACCGAATCCGTTTAAAGGTTTCTAATAGGCACCATCCTGATTGCCTTCTCAGGCATGACATGAGGTAACCAGGATGGTTGTTTATGATTCCAAGAGTTTACATACATAATCTGGATGTGATTTATAGCAGGAGGGAAATAATGAATGTTCAACCCGATCTAGAATTTATCAAATATATCAAAGGTGCTGGGGGGGATACACTTAAAAAGTGTTATCAATGTGCTACCTGCTCGGTCATCTGCCCACTCTCCAAGGATGGAAAGCCCTTTCCTCGAAAAGAGATGATCTGGGCACAATGGGGCCTGAAAGATACTCTCGTAACTGATCCTGATATTTTTCTTTGTCATCAGTGCGGTGACTGCTCCGCATACTGTCCAAGGGGCGCTAAGCCAGGTGATGTCCTGGGAGCCATCAGGGCCTATGCCTACACTTTTTATGGTTGGCCTTCAGGTTTAGCGAAACTCGCTACAAGTGCAAAAAACTTACCGATTTTGATTGGGATTCCGGCGCTTGTCATTTTTGTCATGTGGTTGTTGTCAGGGGCTATGCATATACCCACCAAAGAGCATTTTGCAACTCACGGATACCAACAGTTCTTTGGAACCTGGGGTTTCAAATGGTATGCCAAGAATATTTTCTTCATTGTTCTCTTTATGGTCCCTGCGGCAGGACTTGCTGTGTTGTCAACTTTTATGGGTGTGAGAAAACTGTGGCGGTCGATGTCTGAAAAAGCCGGGGTGAATTCTTCCTTTCGACCATCGGTTATGCAGTTTGTTACTGATTTTCTCTGGCCATCTCTGGTTGAAATTGTAAAGCATTCTCGCTTCAGAGAATGCAAGGTCAATATCGACCGGGTAAAAGGACATCTTCCGATGATGTTGGCCTTCATTGGACTATTTATTGTCACTTGTTGGTCTCTTTTGAAAAATGACGTACTGGGATTATTTTGGCCGTCTCTGCATGGACCACTCTCGATCTATGATCCGATTAAGATTATGGCGAATATTTCTGCAGTGGCACTGATTTATGGGGCCTTTGTTCTCTGGACTAATCGTTCTAAAATGGAGAGCGAGGGGCTTTCCACTCGCACCTTCTATAACTGGTTCTTGATCTGGGAAGTGATGGCTGTCGGAGTAACAGGCTTTGCTGCTGAGGTATTGCGCTGGCTTGGAATTCCGACGGTTGGTTATATTGTATATTTCCTGCATCTTGTTGCAGTAATGATGCTGTTTATGTATATGCCCTACACAAAATTTGCCCATATTGTATATCGTACGACAGCCATGGCCTTCGAAAAATACCGAGAAAGCCCGTTTGCTAAAAATTAGTTTGGCATTTATTCTTTTAGAGGGCCTTGTAAAAAGCCGATTCCGTTATGGTCTCGGCTTTTTACATCTTATCTTCTGAAAAGATGCTTAAGGAGCGCTATCCTTTGATAGGGACATAAGAAACAGCGTTCTTGCTATAAAAAAATATTGATAAAAATCTAAACACAGAGTATATTGCTCCGTTTCTTGGGCTGGCGTAGCTCAATTGGCAGAGCAGCTGATTTGTAATCAGCAGGTTGCGGGTTCAAGTCCCATCGCCAGCTCCAGATTAAAAAAGAGCTTTACAAAATATTGCTGAAAGGATAATGAAGAATTGCCTTTTTTCAGGCAATTCTCATTGGAGGGGTTCCCGAGTGGCTAAAGGGAACAGACTGTAAATCTGTCGGCAGCGCCTTCGGAGGTTCGAATCCTCCCCCCTCCACCACAGTATGCCTTTTTGCGGATGGACAATCTGGGCGGGAATAGCTCAATTGGTAGAGCATCAGCCTTCCAAGCTGAGGGTCGCGAGTTCGAGTCTCGTTTCCCGCTCCACTCTGTTGTCCGTATAGTATTGCTAGAAGCCCATGTAGCTCAGGTGGTAGAGCGCATCCTTGGTAAGGATGAGGTCAACGGTTCGACTCCGTTCATGGGCTCCATGAAATTAGTCGAAAGAGGAAATTTAAACTTTTCAACGGCCTGAGGAGACAAGAAAAATGTCAAAGGAAAAATTTAACAGGACAAAACCGCATGTCAATGTTGGAACAGTAGGTCATATTGATCATGGCAAGACTACTTTGACTGCAGCGATCACTCGAGTGTTGTCTACAAAAGGTCTGGCCAAGTTCACCGACTTC
>JAUYSF010000477.1 GCA_030696435.1 Desulfoprunum sp.
TACCAATGAGTTCCTGCACAGCCAAAAAGGCCGCCCGCAGTTGACCCGCCATCTCGACATCCGGGCTTTCGTCTCCAAGCTGGCGATAGACCTGAGCCAGGGCTGAACCGCCCAAACGATTGCGGCCATTGCCGAGATCAATGAACAGCAGTGACGATCCGGGGTGTTTGATATCCGGGGTGACGATCCGGGTGATATCAGGTACGGCGGCATAGGCGGAAATAACCAGTTCCCGTGGTGATTTCACCGTCTCAGCGCCAACCATGGTGGCCATAGAAAGGCTGTCTTTTCCACCATCAACTGCCATACCGACCTCAATCATCAGGTCGCGCATGGCCTTTGCGGCATCATAGATCGCCGCACCCTCGCCCGGCAGTTTCGGAGCCCACATCCAGTTGGCCGAGCACTTGACCTGATCGAGATCGGCGATTTTGGCCCAAACCAGATTGGTCAATGCCTCGCCGACCGCCATCCTCGCTCCGGCAGCAGGACTGACGATCATCTTGATCGACTGCTCGCCGATGGCCGTTGCCGCCCCCGTCAGGCCGAGATGGCTCTGGGCCACAGCTGCCACGTTGCTTACTGTGAGCTGCAAGGGACCACAGCATTGCTGACGGGCAATGAGCCCAGTCACTGCCCGGTCAACCTTGTTGGTCAAAAAGCGTTTCGAGCCAACGGAGACGAGGCGCAGTACACGGTGCAGGGCCTCTTTCACTGTCAGATCTGCAGGAAGCGACAGCGGTTTGAGACCGGCATCACGACGGTTGTCCTCAAAAGTTTTACTCGGTATATTACCCAGGAGGGCGTCGAGTTCAATGTCGACTGGTGTTGAATCGTCCAAGGCATCATGGACGATAAAACGCAGATCGCCGGTCACCTCGCCGAGGACCTCACAGGCTACCTTCTCCCGCCGACAGATTGCCTCAAATCGCTCGATATTCTCAGGTCTGATCAGAAACCCGTTGCGTTCCTGGTATTCGGCGACATAGATCTCAAGCACCGACATGGTCGGATCACCGACCCGGATATTGCGGATCTCCACCCGCCCGCCCGATCGCTCTACCAGTTCTTTTAAGACATTGGCCGGGCCGCCCGCTCCCTGGTCATGGATGACATCGATCAGGGTCCTGTCGCCCATCTCATTGCAGGCCCGGATGACGCGGTTCATCTTCTGCTCCATCTCGGCGTCGCCGCGCTGGACGGCATCAAAATCGAGATCGGAGGCATTTTCGCCCTGCAACATGCTCGATGCAGCACCACCGCCGAAGCCGACACGATACGCCGGACCGCCCACCTGAACGATGAGCATGCCTTTCTCTTCCTTATTTTTTTCCGTATGCCGGGCATCAATCTGACCGATTCCGGCTGTGAACATGATAGGTTTGAGAAAACCCCAGCGCTCACCATTTGCCAGACGCAGATCAAACGACCGGGTAAAACCCTGGATAAGCGGTTCTCCGAATTTGTTGCCGTAATCGGAGGCGCCATTACTCGCTTCAATCTCGATTTCCAAAGCGGAGGCCAAGTTACCGGGACAGGGTTCGTCACTCTCCCATTCAAGAGGATATCCGGGAATGTTGAGATTACCGACACAGTAGCCAGCGGTACCGGCAATGACGAAACCACCCCTTCCGGTCCCCTGGACGTCACGGATCCGCCCGCCGGTTCCCGTCTCAGCCCCGGGGAAAGGGGCGACACCGGTAGGGAAATTATGGGTTTCAGCGGTCAGAAGCGCATGATACGATACCTCTGCAACCTTAAAAGGGCAGGGTTTTCCAGGCTCTGTCGGCAACAGGGTTGTAATCGCATAGCCCTGTACAACACTGGAGTTGTCTTTGAAGGCGATAACAGAACCCTTCGGATGGGCGGTAAGGGTTGCGGTCACCAAGTCGAAAAGGCTTTCTCCCATCTCCTCGCCATCAACGATCTGTTTGCCCTTGAAAAACCCATGCCGGGAGTGTTCGGAGTTGGCGTTATTGAGGTCCATGATCTCCACTATAGTGGGATTACGCCCCTGTTTTTTCACAAAATAATCATAATAGAGATTTCTATCCCATTCATCCATCGAGATCCCCGGAATACCGAGCAGGCCATCAGGTCCCTCCGTTTTCAAATCCACCTCATAGACAGCCTCGGGCACAATACCGGTTTCAAAACTTGTGAGTTGTTTGAAGTATTGACACTCTGTCATCCGATCATGATGGGCGTCGACAAATCTCTGGATATCCTCATCCTCAGACACCTGAAAACGCCGGGATCGTTCAATCCGGGTGACAATATCAAGCCCCGTGGCCCGGCAGATGGAGACCATATTGGAAGACCAGGCCGTGGCAAAATTGAGTCGCGGCCCGATCTCGACTATCCGCCCACTGGCTAGAATTGGCGTCAGCGACACCGAATCCGCCAGAAACCCATCGGCAAGGATCTGCCGAAGGCAACGCATCTCTTCGTCCGTAAGATGACGAGCCGATTCTATATTGAAACAATATTCAGTATTTTTATCTATAGTCCGATAGAGTTGCGTGACCATCATAGCAATTTCCCAATCCTTTTCAGTTCTTTTTGCCAATTATCCTGCAGTATATTCTTCGACAGTTTGCAATTCTCTGCCGGGGTATTTTCCACGATTCAATACTGTTCAGGGCCTACTCAGGCACATATGCTCAAGTTGAGGCCCCACCTTTTTCCAGTCCACGCAAGGCCGGGCAAAGTCTTTCGGCTGGATCAACGGACAGCCGAAAGCCAGGTCATCGATATAGATATTGCCATAGGCCTTCGGGCTTGAGGTCCATTCCTTCTGATCCGGATTGGTATTTATGCCGTAGAGCTTCACCGCGTTCTTTTCCAGGTACTGCCTGGCCTCGGTCAAAAGGTTGCCGGTCTTCGGACCATCGGAGCGCATAGTGAAGAGGATGAGCCTGGCCCCGCAGGCCTGGAGGCGCAGCAGCCACTTTATCGCCCCAGGCACCGGCTCGCCGATGTCCGGATAGCGATGATCGACAACTGTTCCATCAAAGTCTACACAAATATACATTTATTCTCCGGAAACCTTGCCATAAACCCTCCACTGAATTCTGATGGCAAGACTGCATAATATAGTTATATCAAAATATTACACGACATACTCGACAGCAGCTCTGCTCAATAATTCAGGCCCTGCCGGTCGAGATTCCTTCTCTCTCGATATACCATGTGTTCTCTCAAACGTCCACAGACCTTGCACCGTTCCTGAGCAATTGCGCCAGGGCAGTCTGTCT
>JAUYSF010000020.1 GCA_030696435.1 Desulfoprunum sp.
AGTTGGCCTGGCTGAGATAATTGAGAGAAAGACCGATACAGGAGGGGGGCTCTTCCGTCAGCAGTTCTATCAGTCTTTGGGAAAAATAGGGGAAGTAGATATTTGCAGCGTAGTGTTCTGCGGCCTTGAGAAGATCGCCGCTCCGTGTCGGTGAGAGGTCCTTATCTTGATAATTGCTCAGGGAAAGCGCGATGCCATGCTGTTTTCCGCTAACGGCCAATACCCTGTTGATATCCTGTACTGTTCGCTGGTAGCGTGATTTGTTGCTAAAGAGTTCCGGATCTCGTATTTTCGCCAGATTAGCGTGGATATTTCGATCGGCCCGCCGGCTCCAGGTGTCGTTTGCGGTTGTGCCTGTCCTGAGCAGCGAGAAGAGACTTTCGATATTCATGTCGCAGACCCGGCAGGGCAGTCCTTTGGCCCGCAGTGCCGCAGCCAGGTGGGCTAGGGCTGCCGGAGGTTCGCATGATCTGGCGAGTGGTGGATGGATAATCAGCATCTGGCGGGGTGGGGCGTCTCGGGGAATGTTTGCTCATGGCTATCTGGCGATCACAATGATCTGTAATCAATGGAACTTGCATGATTCATGCAATAAAATTGACATCTTCAATCTCGCGAATATATACTGAATATGGGGAAAAAACGAGAGACATATATTTTCTGCAACTCTTCAGGGGGGAGTAGCCGGAAGAATTCGCAAGAAAGGGGAGAGGGCGTAGTGTTTTTCTGCATGGCAGTAATGTCGCAAAAGGTGAGTGGGTATGGTGCGAACTGAGCAGCCCCTTATTCTGACCATTGATGACGAATCCGTCGTCCGCAGGAGTATTCACGCCTATCTCGAGGACTATGATTACCGGGTGCTCGAAGCAGACAACGGGTGGACAGGCCTTGAAATTTATTATCGGGAGAAGCTTGATCTGGTCCTGGTTGATCTGCGGATGCCGGGAATGGGTGGCATACAGGTCCTGAAAACAATCAGGGCCGCAACGCCGGAGATGCCGGTGATTGTCGTTTCCGGGGCCGGTGATATCAGTGATGTGGTTGAGGCGCTGAGGCTCGGGGCCTGGGATTACCTCATGAAACCCATCGATGACATGTCCATTCTGAGGCATGCCATTGAAAAAGGCTTGGAGCGGGGGCGTCTGTTCGAAGAAAACAGGCGTTATCAGACTGAGCTCGAAGATCGGGTCTCGGAAAAAACCGAGGAGTTGCTGGAGGTCAATCGACGCCTCTGTGCTGTTGTCGAATCGACCAAAAAACTGCTCGGCTGTGGTGATATCAACAAGTGTGGGGCCATGATGCTGGAGGAATTCGCCCGGCACATGGATGCCTCGGGCGGCAGTATTTACGAGGTCTCGGAGAACAGCCTGCGATGTGTGCACAGTCTCGACGCGGGCCATGCCGTGCCGGAAATTGCTCTCCCATTGCGGGATGGCAGCATTTTTGCCAGGGCCTTCGCCCAGAAGGGGCCAATATTTATCGCTGATATCCGGCAGGAACAGGAAATTGCCCCGAGCGGTTGGTCACAGTACGGTGATGACTCTCTCCTGGTTTTTCCGTTTATAGACCGGACCGGGCACCCCCTGGCCGTTGTCTCCCTGCACAGCAAAAATCACCCGCCGTTTGTGGCCCAGGATCGGGAGATAGGGGCGATACTGGCCTCCTATGCCTGCGAAGCATTGCAGACTGCCAGGGCAGTCTCCGCCATGCAGCGCAGCGAGGAACTGATGCTCCAGGCCCAGAAAATGGAGGCGATCGGAACATTGGCCGGTGGTATTGCCCATGATTTCAACAATATCCTATCGGCTATTGTCGGCTATACCGATCTCAGTCTGTTTGCTGAAAATTGTCCGGACAATATACGTAAAAACCTGGAGCAGGTGAAGAAAGGCAGCCGCAGGGCCCGTGACCTGGTCAGACAGATTCTCTCTTTCAGCAGGACCGACGAAAAGGATGAGGGCCCGGTTGATGTAAGTCCTATCATCAAGGAGGCCCTGAAACTGCTGCGGGCCACCATTCCCACTTCCATAACAATACAGAGAAATATTCCCAGCGGCCTTGGCCTGATCAAGATTGATCCCGGCAGAATTCATCAGGTTCTCATGAATCTCTGTACCAATTCGGCCCATGCCATGCAGGGGATGGTGGGAGTTCTCAATGTTGAGATCTCCCGGGTGAAAAAAGATGACGAGCATTTTGATCTCTATGAGATAAAGGCACAGGATTGTCTGAGACTTTCCGTCTTCGATACAGGGCGGGGGATGTCCCCGGAGGTGCAGGCCAGGATCTTCGATCCCTATTTTACGACCAAGGAAAAAGGCGAAGGCACGGGACTCGGTCTGGCGGTGGTGCAGGGTATTGTCAGGGTCTGTGGCGGGGCTATCCGGGTGGAGAGTGAGGAAGGGGTGGGCAGTCAGTTTCACCTCTATTTCCCCTGTTGTGACACAGAGAGCGCTGAAACCACTGAAGACCGCTCGCATGAGATGCCAAAGGGCACTGAACGGATTCTCTTTGTCGATGACGAAGAGACCCTCGCGGTCATGGCCGGTGAGATGTTGAAAAAACTTGGATATAAAGTGAAGGTGATGACGGGGAGTGTGGAGGCCCTCAGTGACTTTCGCAGTCAACCCTACAGCTATGACCTCATTATTACGGATCAAACCATGCCGGAGATGACAGGCCTGGAACTGGCCAGGGAGATTCTCAACCAGCGCCCTAGTATGCCGGTCGTTCTGTATACCGGCTATTCCACATCAATAGATGGAGGCGAGGCGAGAAGAATGGGCATCCGCGAATTCATGATGAAGCCGCTCAGCATGACCAACCTTGCCCTGACCGTACGTCGGGTCCTTGACGGGGCTTGAAGAATTGGCTCCGACCGGTATCTTGAGAGCATGAAAAGATACACAGGCCGGAGCGGAATTGATGGCAGAAATTATTCCTCTACATAGATAGCGTCACCTGGAAACGCTTTTTTAATGTCCGCGGCTGTGACGTCGTACATGCCGGCGCCGGCCACGTAATTTTTATCACCATTTTTCACCAAAACAACATATGAAACCTTGGGAGAGCTCTCTTTTACCCCCGGTTTCGGCCAGGCGTAGGGGACCCATCCTTCGCCTTTGGCTTCAACAAGTTCATTCATCGCGGCGAATAAGTAGACACCGTTGACATCACGGGTATCTAAAAGTCCCGTACCGTCCATCGCCGCTTTGATCGGATGCATGACCATGATGCCGTCAAGGTTGTGTATCCATACATAACCGGCGCCATCGGCGAATCGGAAAGCTCCGTTCGGGTCTTTGATTTTTGCAATTGCCGCGTCTCCTTCCGCCTTCAACAGAGCTGCTGCGGCCTGGGCCTTTTCCTTACAGAGCTGAGGTGTCAAGGCCTCGCTCTGCACAAGGGGTGCCAGGGCAAAAAGGAAAAAGGTCGCGATGATGATTGCTACAGCACTTCTTTTCATAGGTATCCTCCCTGTTAAGTGAAACTGCCTGGGTGACAGCGGGTGTGTTGAACTCCTAGAAAGAGGTCCACTCCGCCTTGGATGTACGTTTTTTAGAGGTCAAACTTTGCAACGAGAGTCTGAAGCTCTTTGGCGAGTTGATCCAGTTCTCCCGCTTTTCCTTTGATATGCAAGCTGTCGTTGCGAACATTATTACTGGTCGTGTTGACGGTTTCGATGTCGTGGGAAACGGTTTTCGCTGTTTCGGCCGCAGAGCCAACCGTCTTTGTCATATCATCTATTGCCCCGGAGACAGAGCTGATGTCTTCGGTGATCTGGCGGGTGGTCACTGCCTGCTCTTCGACTGCCCCGGCGATGACCACGACAATAGAGTTGATATCATTAATGATGTCTGAGATTTCTTTGATTTCAGCAATGGTCATCTCACTTGAATGTTGAATGGCCTCTATTTTTTGCCGGATATCGCCGGTCGCCATATTGGTTTGTTTCGCCAGTTCCTTGACCTCATTGGCAACAACGGCGAATCCCTTGCCGGCATCACCGGCCCGTGCCGCTTCGATAGTGGCATTGAGCGAGAGCAGATTGGTCTGATCGGCTATATTATCAATCACTTCGGCCACCTTGCTTATATCTCTGGCGGCTTCAGAGAGTCCGGTCATCTTGATAGTTGTCTGCTCAACAGTAATAACCGCCCTGGCAGTGACAGAGCGGGCCATTTCTGTTTTCTCGGCGATCTCGCTGATGGTTGATGTCATCTCTTCCGTGGCCTGGGCGACACTGTGCACTCGTTCCATCGATTCATTAGCAATTGTCGACATATCAAGCATAGAGGAGGACATAACCCCTGTCGCATCGGCTGCTTCTTTCGATTTCGCATTGAGGTTCTTGGCCTCTTCATTAAGGGTGTTGGAAATTTCCGCAAGAGAGGTGGATGATTGAGAAAGATTTCCTGAAAAAGTGAGGATTTGACCGATCATTTTGCGCAGATTGCCGATCATTGTGTTGGTATCGCCGGCCAAGGCACCGAGTTCGTCGTTTGAGGTGACCGAAAGTGTCTTCTGCAAATTGCCTTGAGCAATTTTTTTGGTGGTTTCAGCCAGGTCGTGAATCCTTTTGGCCAGGTAACGGCTGATCAGTATACCCATGATCACGGCAATGGCCACTGCGGCGATGGTGAGAAACATGAGAAAAGCGGTTCCGCGCTTTTTAACGGAATCAGAGGCTGACAGGGCTTCTTGCATTTCCCGGCCGGCACCTTCGGTGAGGTTGGCCAGTTCGGTATTGATTTGGTCAGCGGATTGTGTCATGACCTTGAATTTTTCGGACTTGGCCGATTCCAATTCCTGATAGGTTGCAGCAGTTAATTTCTGCATCCCTGTGAAATATTTTTCGATCTTTGATATGACGCCGATTCCCCTGTTCAGCAGGCGAAGCTTGTCGGCAAATTTTTCCTCAGAGTTGATCGAGGCCGCCATTTTAAACATTTGAGTCTGCTGTTTGAGCATTTTTTGGGCAAGATCCATAAATTTAGGATTGTCGACTGAGTAGGAGGTAAGCCATTTGCCCAGTAAATCCTTTTGCAGATCAGTCGTTTGGTTAAAAGTCGTTTCAATATTGACGGCATCCTTAAGCTGCTTGACCCATTCGAGATGGTGGATCTGCGCCATGTTGAGAAATTCAGGCAGGGTGGAGGTTTTGCCGTCCAGGGTCACATCGTATTGCACATAACGGTCATGCTCTTTGATGAGTTCAAAGACGTGACTGCGAAGAGCAACACTGTGCTCCAGGACTTTGGCCAATACGTTGCGGATGTTTTCCGAGCTTTTTCGAATGACGATACCGGGATATTGTTTCGTGAAGGCAGCGCCAAATGGGCCGCCGGAAAATTCTTGTGACTCCGTGCCAAACTGCAGTGCGGCAAGCCACATATCAAGTTCATCGAGATTGACTGTCAGCCGG
>JAUYSF010000009.1 GCA_030696435.1 Desulfoprunum sp.
GTCACCCAATTTGACAATTTTGTGAAGAAGGATCAGGCTGTCAATGTGCGTTGGCAAAAAATCCCGTACAATCAACTTTACCAGGGGATCCAGATAGTTTTTGAAGACCGGGATCTGATTGTTATTGATAAGCCGGCTGGATTGCTGACTGTGGCAACCGACACGGAAAAACGGAAGACAGCCTACAGTATCCTGAGTGATTATGTAAAGAAGCGGGATCCTGATAATAAAATTTTTGTAGTACACCGTATTGATAGGGAAACCTCTGGGCTTCTGCTTTTTGCCAAGAGTGAGGAGATAAAGGATGCCGTGCAGGGAACGTGGATGTCAACCATCACTGAACGGATCTATGTTGCGGTGACGGAGGGAGCGGTGGAGCCGACAGAAGGAGTGATCACCTCGTGGTTGACTGAAAGCTCAGCCTTCAAAGTCTACTCCAGTCAGAATTCACAACAGGGGAAAAAGGCCGTCACCCATTATCAGACCGTTACGAGCAACCGGGACTATGCCTTACTCAAGGTTTCCTTGGAGACGGGGCGAAAGCATCAAATCCGGGTACACTTGCAGGATATCGGACATCCGGTGATTGGCGACAAGAAATATGGATCGACCGTCAACCCTTTGAAACGTCTCGGGCTGCATGCTCAGGTTCTAGCCTTTATCCATCCGGTGAGCAATGTTCCGTGTCGCTATGAGACCCCAGTTCCCCGCCAGTTTATGAGGTTGTTTGGCAAAAAATAATAGAAATTGAGCGTATGATGCAAATTGTGCACCCCAACTCAATCATGAAGCAAAGAGTGCAGGCGGTTTTTTTCTATCCGTGCCTTGCCTGATTCTCTTTCGATACTATTATGTTGTAAAATTTCAGCAATACATGTATGCTGCTTTACAAATAGTATTCCAATGTCAAAAGTCCGAGCATACTCTTTCCCGCCTCTCGCTGTGTTTTTCACATTGCTCGATGCCGTAAAAGTCTCTGCTGATCATGTTTACAAGGAGAACCAGTTTGAAGCTTTTCGTCGGCAGTCTGCCATTTGATATAACCGAACCTGAACTTTTGGAGCTTTTTTCAACCTACGGAAGCGTAATCGAGGCCAAGCTTGTTATCGACCAGTTTTCTGGACGATCCAAGGGCTTTGCCTTTATTGAGATGTCAACCAGATCCGAAGGGCACAAGGCCATGGAGGATCTCAATGGTAAGGAATATAAGCATCGGGCTCTCGTTTGTAATGAGGCGAAACCTCCCAAAAAAAGAGGCCAACATCGCCATTAGGCTGAGTGGCTTGCAATTATACAACATGCTCAATGCATGAAAACCAGCAAGGGGTTCAGTGTGTGTCAGAATGGTTCTGTTGTCGCATTGATCTTTGCCAACTTGCTGAAAACAGTTCTGCTTCTTCGGTCTGACCAGAAGGAGAAGAAACTGAAATTTTGCCCTCTTTACCCCTTCTTTTGGGGGAGAGAGCAGATTTAAGGATGAATTTGTACCCGAAATTGGGTGCCAGGAGTTTTAATGAGTTTTAAAGTTTTTTCGTTTCACCCCCATCTTGAAACCGCAATTCAAACCAGCGGTTACACCACACCAACCCCCATCCAACAGCAGGCCATGCCGTCCATTCTTGGTGGACGTGATCTTTTGGGCCTTGCTCAGACCGGCACCGGCAAAACAGCTGCTTTTGTCCTGCCCACATTGCAGCGGCTTTTACAGGGGCCGAGAAAACGGGTCAGGGCTCTGGTTGTTGCGCCGACCCGTGAACTTGCAGAGCAGATCAATGATTACTTTTTGAAAATGGCCGTCGGAACTAATCTGCGCAGTGCCGTCATATATGGTGGAGTAAGCAAATCCAACCAAGCTAGGCGATTGCGAGAGGGCGTGGAGGTGATTGTCGCCTGTCCTGGACGTCTCCTTGACCATTTACAGGATAAGGCCGTGGATCTGAGTCATGTTGAAATGCTGATTCTCGACGAGGCCGATCACATGTTCGATAAGGGGTTTCTGCCGGACATCCGTAGGATACTCAAACATGTGCCGGTGAAACGCCAGACCCTGATCTTTTCCGCCACTATGCCGGGTGAAGTTCGCCACCTCGTTGAAGACATTCTTTCTAACCCGGTAACGGTTCAGATCGATTACCAGAAGTTGATAAAATCCGTTTCTCATTCGATGTATCAGGTCGAGCAAAGCGGCAAAACAGCATTATTGCAGGAACTGCTTAGTAAACCGGAATTGCAGAATGCTCTGGTATTTACCAGGACGAAGCACAAGGCTCGGAGTCTGGCCCTTTCGCTTGAGAAGGCTGGATTTAGGGCGGCAGCCTTGCAGGGAAATATGTCGCAGGTGAAAAGGCAGCAGGCGCTGGAAGGTTTCAAACAAGGTACATATAATATTCTCGTGGCGACGGATATCGCAGCCCGAGGTATTGATGTATCGGGGCTTTCCCACGTTATCAATTTTGATATGCCGGATACCGTCGAAGCCTACACTCACCGTACCGGCCGAACCGGACGGGCTGCCTGTGCCGGAGATGCATTTACTTTCATGACCAGTGACGATTATCGTATCGTACAGCAGATCAAAAAAGCTCTCGGTTCAGATATGCCCATTGCGACTATTTCGGGATCTCCAGGAAAAGCACCGATAAACAGGGCTCAGGCCGTGAAACCGAAGACTGAGAAGGCAGTACCCGCTGCAAATGCAAACAAGAATAAACAGAGACGAGGACGTGCCACATCATTTGATTTTGGCATTTAAGCGTCTCTGAGACAGATGGCCTGTCCGGGAGTTCCGGACAGCTTGCCGGGTGATCGAAAGATTACCTGGCCCTATTACAAAACGGTCAAAAAGTGACCGAGTTCAAAGGAGTAGTACAATGGCTGAAGGTACAGTTAAGTGGTTCAATGATGCAAAAGGTTTTGGTTTTATTGCCCAGGACGGTGGTAAGGATATCTTTGTACATCATACAGCAATTCAGGGCGATGGGTTTAAATCTCTTGAAGAAGGAGAGCGTGTCACCTTTGATGTCGTTGATGGTCCTAAGGGACCGGCGGCTGAGAACGTCAACAAAAAGAAATAAGTAGTTATGCTGTGCACCTCTCTGAACAGGAGAGGTGCACAGCAATTGACGAGTTGTGATGTTGTTATATTCTCGTTTGGTTCTGCTGGTTTTTTTGCTGTTGAAAAAATGACGACATAGAGCTGATGACCTTTTTCAGGTCTCGGGTGGTGATATCAAGATGGGTCACCAGGCGGAGGTGTTGGGATGGGCTTATCAGGATGTTCTGCGTCTGCAAAAAGACGGCGAGGTCGTGGCAGAGGTCCGAGTTAATATTAGCAAAAATCATATTCGTCTGCACATTTTCCGTTTCTACTCGCAATTCCTCAAATTCGAAAAAACCCTTTGCCAGCAGTTCGGCATTGTGGTGGTCTTCTTTCATTCTCTCGACATGATGTTCAAGGGCATAAAGCCCCGCTGCAGCGAGAATGCCTGCCTGTCGCATCCCTCCTCCGACGACTTTACGCCAGCGTCGTGCTTCTTTAATAAAATCCTTGCTGCCGCCGACCACAGAGCCCACCGGCGCTCCCAATCCCTTCGAAAGACATACTGAAACTGTATCGAAATGTTTTGTCAGTTCTGATACCTGGACACCGAGTTTGACTGAGGCGTTAAAGATACGCGCACCGTCGAGGTGCAATGCCAGCCGTTTTTGCCTGGCGAATTCAGCTGCTGATTGCAGGTATTCAACCGGCAGGACCTTGCCCGCCTGGGTATTTTCAAGGCAAAGCAGACGTGTCCTGGCGAAGTGAAAATCATCTGGTTTGATGGCTGTTGCAACCTTGGCCAGATCCAGGGTCCCGTCTTTGTCAAAATCAAGGGGTTGCGGTTGAATGCTGCCCAGCACAGCCGCTCCTCCTCCTTCGTATTTATAGGTGTGGGCCTGTTGTCCGACTATATATTCATCCCCTCGGGCGCAGTGGGTCATAAGGCTGATGAGATTTGCCTGGGTACCGCTGCAGGTGAAAAGGGCTGCTTCAAAGCCCAACATCTCGGCCACGGTTTCTTCCAGTCGGATAACCGTCGGATCATCCCCGTAGACATCATCGCCGACCTTGGCGCCCGCCATGGCCTTACGCATTGCAGGAGTGGGTTTGGTAACGGTGTCACTTCGCAGGTCTATCGTTTTCATAGAGTAATTTTCATGTGGTTGAGTAATGATGAGACCATCAGCAGGATATTCTTCACTTGAGTTTCAGGTAGTTGCATTTAGAGTAACTGGAAAAGCTTCTAGGACATAAGGTATCGTCGCGCATTCCCGAAAGATCCTGATCTGGCAGTGCTGGCATATCTCTTTGTCGAGACGGTCAAATATCCCGGAAATGGCCTCGACTTTTGATTCGTAGATATTCTCGGCCCCGATTTCCAAAAGGTATTCATAGAATTTGAAATGGTCGCAGACATTTTCCTTGATATCGTACAGATACAGTTGGCCATTGCGGTCCTTGAGTTCTCTTGTAAGCTCCATAAGGAGTTCTGCCCCGGTCATATCGATGAGGTTGATACCGCTGGCAACAATAAGCAGATGCTTTTGGTTCGGATATTTGCGCAGCAAGGCGAACAGGATTTTTCTCACATGGCTGATGGCGCCGAAATAGAGGGAACCGTCTATCCTGACAATTTTGAACTGGGGGCACTCCGGTAACCTGATATCGGTGGTGAAAGGATGATTGGGAAGACGTGGATCGGGCACCCTGACGCGGATGTGGGGATGCGAGGTGCGATTCAGATAGATGACGAGCGAGAGCATGAACCCGAGAAAGATGGCAAACTCCAGTTGCAGAAAGAGAGTGGCGAAGAATGTTGAACAGAGGATGAGGGTTTCATAGGTGCTGGCCTGGAGAATTTTTCTGATTTTGGCAAAGTCGATGAGCCCCCAGGCCACGAGCAAAAGGATTCCCGCCATGACCGAGAGGGGGAGGTAGGTGGCAAGCGGGGCAACCAAGAGCACCAGGACAACGAGCAACAGGCCGGCAAAGATTGCAGCCAGCGGAGTCTTAGCGCCAGCTTGGTAGTTCAATCCACTCCGGTTAAACGAACCCGTGGCGACATAGCCAGAAAAAAAGCTACCGATAATGTTGGAGAGTCCTTGGCCGATGAATTCCTGGTTCCCATCGAGGTCCTGTCCGGTTTTGTCGGCCAGGGACCGGGCGATGGAGACCGCCTCGGTCAGGGCAAAGAGGGTGGTGGCCAGCGCGGCCGGAGCAAGAAGACGGATATTTCCCAGGGTAAATTCAGGTGCAGAGAGAGGAGGCAGTGAGGAAGGCAGGGCGCCGACACAGGCTATCTTGGTTGTCTGCGGTCCAAAAAGCATATTGAGCAGGAGGCCGGTGCCGATTCCCACCAGCATGGAGACAACGATATAGGGGAATTTGGGTCGGAAACGTTTGACCAGAAGTCCGGCCATAATCGTTGTCAGGCCGGTTGCCACCGCATAAATATTGATATCCTGCCAGTGGCTGAAAACGGCATAGAGGGTCTGCGGCAGGTCGGCTGTTCGGGGCAAAGTGAGGCCGAGAGAGTGCTTGAGTTGACTGGCCATGATGAGGATTGCCGCCCCGGCGGTGAAGCCGACGACTACCGAATGGGAGATAAAGTTGACAATGACCCCGAAACGGACGAGCCCCATACTGAGCTGGATGAGCCCAACCATCATGGTCAGGGTCAGTGCGAGTTGGATATAGTGGGCGCTGCCCGGTGCCGCATGCTCGCTGAGAGCGGAATACATGACAATGGAGGCGGCTGTCGTCGGGCCGGAAACCAAGTGCCAAGAGGAGCCGAAAAGGGCGGCGATGACCGCAGGAACCATCCCGGCGTAGAGGCCGTATTCAGGAGGCATTCCGGCTATGGCCGCAAATGCTACGCCCTGGGGCAGGGCGACGATCGCCCCGGTTGCCCCTGCCAGGATATCTGCCTTCAGAGTTCGTCTCGTGACCCTCGGCCACCAACTCAGAAAGGGGAGAAAAAATTGGGACCACTGCTGCCGGTCGGGAGGGGACGATTTCATAGGCATTACCTAAAAGGTGTGGCAGGTTATTGGTGGTCTCTGTCGGGGTACGGTTTCATCTCGCAGGTCACGGCAACGGGGTCTTGATGAGCCGAAGAAATTCTCCCTCGGAGAGTATCACTTTGCCGAGTTCTGCGGCTTTTTTGAGTTTGGATCCAGTCTTCTCTCCGGCGATGACGTGGGTGGTCTTCTGCGTCACTGTGGCGGCGATCTGGCCGCCAAGCTCTTTGACCCGTTTTTTAGCCTCATCCCGGGATAGACCTGCGAGCCCGCCGGTAAAAACCACCACAAAACCGGAGAGCGGTAGATCATTTTCGCTCGGCTGTGTAGCAGCCGGGAAAACCCCCAATTCTTGAAGCCTGGCGAGCATTTCCAGGGCTTGTTCGTCGGCCAAGAATTCCAGTATGCTGGCTGCAGCCTGTTCTCCGATGCCTTCGATTTCCATGAGCTGCGACCTTTGGGCCTGTATGAACTTGTCAAGTGATTGGAAATGGCTTTCCAGCAGACCGGCGGTGATTTCTCCGACAAAGCGTATGCCAAGAGCGACGAGAAAACGGCCCAGGGGCGGACTTTTTCTTGCCTCGATGGCGGCCAGGGCATTCTCTGCCGACTTTTCTCCCCAGCCCTCAAGTTTTTCCAGCGCTTCTTTCTGCAGGCTGAAGATATCGGGAATATCCCTGACAATGCCCAGCTCAAAGAGCTGTTCCATACATTTTTTACCGAGGCCTTCAATATCAAGACCCGCCTTAGAGGTAAAGTGGATCAGTCTTTGGAGTCGCTGGGCCGGACAGTGGGGATTGTAGCATCGGGTGACTGCCATACCTTCTGGTTTAATTACAGGATGGCTGCAGACCGGACAAGTTGAAGGCATGGCAATGGAGACCTCGCTACCGTCCCGCTTTTCCGCTATGGCCATGACGATCTCAGGGATGACATCGCCCGCCCGTTGAATAAGGACGGTATCTCCCAGGCGCAGATCCTTTCTTTTCAGTTCGTCTTGATTGTGGAGAGTGGCGCGGCTGACCATGACGCCGCCGACGCTGACAGGTTCCAGAATAGCAACGGGGGTGATTGCACCGGTCCGGCCGACCTGAAAATCTACGGCCAGGAGGCGGGTTGTTGCCTGTTTGGCCGCAAACTTACAAGCCACTGCCCAGCGTGGTGCCCTGGCCTTGTTGCCCAACCTTTCCTGCAATGCAAAGGAATCAACTTTAATGACCATACCATCAATTTCGTAGGGCAGGCTGTGGCGCAAGTCGGTGAGCTCGATGAATCCGGCTGTGACATCACCAAGCGTAGGGCATAACCGGGTAAGCCGATTAACCGGTAGTCCGAGGTCGGCAAGCAGGGACAGGAGTTGATATTGACCAGTGCAGCCGGTGATTTCCGGAGATGAAACGCCATACGCAAAGAATCTGAGTGGTCGCCTTGCCGTGATTGCCGGATCGAGTTGTCTGAGTGAGCCGGCTGCCGCATTGCGGGGATTGGCGAAGGGTGGCTTGCCGCTTAGCAGCTGCTGTTCATTGAGACGAGCCAGTCCCTCGTTTTCCATAAAGACCTCGCCACGGATTTCCAGTCGCCCTTGAAGAGGTTTCCGCAATCTGAGAGGGATTGCCGGAATTGTCCGAATCTGGGCGGTAATCTCTTCGCCGATCAGGCCATCGCCGCGGGTTGACCCTTCGATGAGGAGTCCGTCCTGGTAGACCAGCTCCACGGCCAAACCATCGAGCTTGGGCTCGATCACATAGGCAATCGGCCCGGATTGGTTGAGAAAGCGCAATATTCTCTCGGCAAAGGCCAAGATGTCTTCAGTCGTGAAGGCGTTTTCCAGGCTGAGCATGGGGATGCCGTGCCGTACCTGGGCAAAACTTGTCAGTGGTGCACCGCCAACGCGCTGGCTGGGTGAATCGGGGCTGACGAGTTCAGGGTGGAGAGCTTCGAGGTTCAGGAGTTCTTGAAACAGCAGGTCATATTCCCCGTCGGAGATGACGGGGGCATCGAGGGTATAATAGAGATGACTGTGTTCGTTCAACTGCCGGCGCAGCTCGGATATGCGCTGTTCTAGAGGCATACCCCGATTATTTCGGAGGCTCAAGAAGCTTCCCTGCTTTGGCAATATTTTCGTGGGCGACTTCGTCAATAAAAATAAGTATTGATTCTGGTGGTTTGCCCGTTTCTTTGGCGATGGTGCTGGTGACACCTTTGCAGATCTTCTCTTTCTGTTTTTTGGTGAGTGTGCCGGCTACTCGAATGCTTACATATGGCATGGTGTGCTCCTTGGAAGGGGATGTTGAGATATAGTTACTTGTTTGTTAAGGCCAAAAAAAAGTATAAACCCATTTCTTCCGCAAACCAAAGGGTATTTTAGGCATATTGAGGCTGGGCCAGGGAAGGCGCAGGTCGACATGATTTTTTCTTCTTGTCGCTCCCCTCAGATAATACTATCCTTCAAGTAGTGGCCTGAGAGTAGATTCTTTGCGGTGCAGGCTGTTGGAGCGGTATGATTTAAAACATATTATTGAGGATATTATGCATATACTGGTTACTGGGGGGGCTGGTTACATAGGTAGCCACACCTGTCTTGAACTGCTGAACGCGGGCCATGAGGTGACGGTGGTCGACAATCTCTGCAATGCCAAAGAAGAGTCACTGCGCCGGGTCATGGAACTGACTGGCAGACCACTCAGTTTTTTTCGGGTGGATCTCCGGGAGAAAAGGGCCCTGGCCGATGTCTTTGCTGGTGCAAAGAACAGAGTGGATGCCGTCATCCATTTCGCCGGCTTGAAGGCGGTGGGAGAATCGGTGGCCAAACCTCTCGCTTATTTCCAGAATAATCTCACCGGAACCCTGGTCCTGTGTGAGGTGATGGCGGAGCAAGGGGTCAAAAATATCGTCTTCAGTTCCTCGGCAACTGTCTACGGCGATCCGGCAACTGTCCCGATCACTGAGGATTTTCCACTTTCCTGCACCAATCCTTACGGCCGCACCAAATTAATGACAGAGGAAATTCTCCGGGATATACATGTGGCCGATAAAGAGTGGAATGTGGTCCTGCTGCGCTATTTCAACCCTGTCGGGGCGCATAGAAGCGGCAGAATAGGAGAGGATCCAAACGGCATCCCTAATAATCTGATGCCGTATATTTCCCAGGTGGCCGTCGGTAAGCGGGAGCAGCTCTCAGTTTTCGGCAACGATTACTCTACGCCCGATGGAACAGGGGTGCGTGATTATATCCATGTGGTGGATCTCGCCCTGGGGCATGTGGTGGCGCTGGGAAAAATGCAAAAACGATCCGGGGTTGTTGTTTATAACCTTGGAACGGGACAGGGCTATAGTGTGCTGGAAATGGTAGCCGCCTTTATAAAGGCCACTGGTAAAAAGGTCCCTTATGTTGTGGCGCCACGCCGGCCCGGCGATGTCGCCGTCTGTTATGCCGATCCGCATAAGGCCATGGTTGAGCTGGGTTGGCGAGCAGAGCGCGGGATTCTTGAGATGTGTGAGGATACCTGGCGCTGGCAAATCAATAACCCCGAGGGCTTTCCCTGATCTTCAAGGAGAGGTCTCTTGCGGCCTAAATTTGTGGGATAAGGCCTTTTTTCTCATAGCGGGATTTGCCTGTCAATAAAATGAATTTCGCGCTATTTCCCGCTCCATTTTCTCAGATTTTCTTGCCGTTATAGGGATAAAATGTACATGCAATATTATATTCCTATAATCATCTGATTTTCCCCGATTTTTTCCCACTGCAGTTTCAAACCTACAAATCTATAGGTCGACGACCTATAGATTTCAAAAATATGCGACAGAGTTGCATTTTATTGTCCCTCAGCTCCTATTATTGGACTGGCTTGCCTCAATAAAAATACGTTATATCAATATGATATATGTATATGGGAATTATTAATAATTTTACTTGAAGTTACCTATAACGAGTGGTACATTTTCGCAAAACTTTGACAAAGAGGCACTGTTTGCACAATGACACAAAAAAAAATCTCAACGGTTATTTTTGGTTGTGGCAACGTAGTCATGGGTGATGATGGCTATGGTCCTGCTGTTATTGATGAACTTAACTCTCGATATGAATTGCCTGAAGGTGTTGAGGCCATTGATGTCGGGACATGTGTGCGTGAGCATCTTTTTGATTATGTGTTGTCAGCAGAAGGCAGACCTGACAGGATCATTATCTTAGATGCGGTCGATTTTACCGACCGAAAACCCGGCGATGTCTTTCTGATGGACACGTCAGCAATTCCTCCTAAAAAAATCCACGATTTTTCCCTCCATCAATTCCCCACCGTAAATCTGCTAGTTGAGCTGGAACAGCACACCGGTATCCGAGTGTATATTCTGGCCGCCCAGGTTGAGTGTATTCCCGAAGAAATCACCCCGGGACTTTCACCAGCCATGTCTGCTGCCGTTTCTGTAGCGTGTGAGAAGGTTTTGCAAATTCTTTCTGAAAAAAGCTAAATGAGGTGACCTTTTATGATGTACGAATTTAGAGTCAGCGAAATGGCAGAGGAATTTGGTGTACATCGGAACACCATAAGAAACTGGATTGCCGCCGGGACTCTTCCTGCCAAGGAAGGTCCTGGTCGCAAGTATCTTATGAAATTCCATGATTACCAAGTCCTTTGTGAGAAGTTTGGCCGCGAGCCGGTTATTCACCCCAGCAACCATGTCGAGCTTGCCAACATCCAGTCGATGGAGGCCTTGGCAGGGCAGATGGTTCCCATGGAGCTGGATGGTCATCATAGTGCGTTGGCCATTGATCCAAGCTGGGCCGATGCCTGTCTGACCTGTGGTACCTGTGCCAGTGCCTGCCCCATTGCCGGTGTTGACGGCCTGGATCCGCGCAAGATCGTCCGTATGGCGGTTCTCGGTATGGATAAAGAATTGGTTGATTCGCAGTGGCCGTGGAAATGCACGATGTGCGGCAAGTGCGAGGAATCTTGTCCTGCTAGTATCCAGATCACCGCACTCATGCGCAAGATTCGCGGTACCCGTGATCGGGACAAGGTGCCCGGTCCGATTCACAAAGGTGTCGTCATGTGCCTTGAGCGTGGCAACAATCTCGGCATCCCGAAAGACGACTTCGTCTTCCTCTGTGAAGAACTTGGCGAGGAGCTGGCGGCTGACTGCTGTCCCGGTTTTGTCACCCCTGTCGATGTGCATGGAGCCAGGGTTCTTGTGACTGTCAACTCCAAGGAACCTTTCGCTGAGCCCGACGATATGAAATGGTGGTGGAAGATTTTCTATGCCGCCGGCGAATCCTGGACCATCCCCTCCGAAAACTGGGAAGGCGTGAACTGGGGCCTGTTCTCCGGTGACGACGCTTCCATGAAAGTGGTTGTCGGCCGAATCGTCGACAACATGCGGAGGTTGAACTGTAAAGTTCTCCTCCTCCCGGAATGAGGCCACGCATACTTTGCAACCCGGTCCGGGTTGAACAGATGGTTTCCAGAAGTTTTCAAAGAATTCAAAGTAATGTCCATATTCGAGTTGATGCTTGAATATCTCCGAGAAGGCAAGATTCAGGTTGATAATACCATTCATACCCATCCTGCCGCCTACCATGATCCCTGCAACTATGGCCGAAAGTCGCTGAAGGCATTCGGGCAGGCCTTCTTTGAAGAAGGCCGCGAGATTGCTAAGGCCTGCTGTACCGACCTGCGGGAGCTCAATCCCAACAGGAATGGGGCCTACTGCTGTGGCGCCGGTGGTGGTGCCTGGGCCATGCCTTTTAATGCTGAACGCGTATATTATGGTCGGACCAAGGCCCGCCAGATTTCCGAATCAGGTGCTGAGTTGGTAATTGCCCCGTGCCATAACTGCCGTGACCAGATCATGAAATCCCTTAACAAGGAATATGAGCTCAATGTCGAGGTCAAATACCTGTGGGAACTGGTGGCGGATTCGCTCATCATGCCGAATAAGCAATAAAAGCTAAGATTGAAAAACACTGGTGAGTGGTTCTTGTCTGTGAAGACAAGGGCTTGAGAATAAGGAAATATCCTGCTGTTCTCTAAAATAATGGGATATGTATATTAATAATCGAGAGGAGACACCTATCATGCTTGACACTAAAAAAGTTGGGTCGGTAATGATTGTGGGAGGTGGAGTCACAGGGATGCAGGCAGCCCTGGATCTCGCTGATTCCGGATACTATGTTTACCTGGTTGAAAAATCAGGCGCTATCGGCGGTGCCATGGCGCAACTGGACAAGACCTTCCCGACCAATGATTGCTCGATGTGAATTATCGCGCCAAAATTGGTTGAGTGCGGTCGGCACTTAAATATCAAGTTGATGACTCTCAGCGAAGTTACCGGGGTTGCCGGTGTTGCTGGAGATTTTACCGTAACAGTGAAAGAGGCTCCACGGTATGTGGACATGGATAAGTGCATCGCCTGTGGCGCCTGTACCGAGAAGTGTCCGAAAAAAGTGGACAGCGAGTACAATGCCGGCACCGGCAAACGTAAGTCCATCTATGTAAAATATGCCCAGGCTGTACCCCTGAAGTACCAGATCGATCCTGCCACGTGTATCCGCCTGCAAAAGCCGGGTGCCTGCGGATTCTGTGAAAAGGTCTGTGATGCCGGGGCGATCAATTTCGACGATACCGAAAAAATTCATCAGATCAACGTTGGAGCGGTTGTATTGGCCCCCGGTTTTGAGGCCTACGATCCAACAGAGGCCAAGGTCTGGGGTTTCGGCACCCTACCCAATGTCATTACCTCTCTGCAGTTGGAGAGATATCTGTCTGCCTCCGGCCCTACCGAGGGACATCTCGTTCGTCCTTCCGATGGCAAACCGGTCAACAAAGTGGCCTTCCTGCAGTGTATCGGTTCCCGTGACGAGAACCTCTGCGGCAACGGTTACTGTTCTTCCGTCTGCTGTATGTACGCGATCAAAGAGGCCGTTATCGCTAAAGATCATGTACAGGGCCTGTCGGCGAGCATCTTCTATATGGATATGCGGACCCACGGCAAGGATTTTGATAAGTACATGGTTCGGGCCAAAGAAGATTCCGGCGTACGTTTTGTCCGCTGCCGGGTAAATGGCATCGAGGCCCAGGGCACCAACGGCGACTTGCGCCTCCATTATATCAATGAGGGTGGACGCCAGGTTGAAGAGTACTACGATATGGTGGTCCTCTCTGTCGGTCTGCAAACGCCGAAACACGTTCTGGAGCTTGCCGAAACTGCCGGAATTCAACTCACTGCCGACAAGTTTGCCGCAACCTCTGACTTTGCCCCGGTCCAGACCTCGCGGGCCGGTATCTTTACCTGCGGCTCCTTCGCCGGTCCCAAAGATATTCCCCAGTCAGTGGTCGAGGGATCTGCCGCTGCTGCTGCAGTCGCTGATCTTCTGGCGCCGGCACGGCATCAGCTGTCCTCCGAGGCTACCTTCCCGGCTGAGAAGGATATCAGTAGTGAAGATCCGCGGATCGGCGTTTTTGTCTGCCATTGCGGTTCCAACATTGCCGGTGTCGTCGATGTGAAAGCGGTTGAGGATTATGCCTCCACCCTGCCAAACGTCGTCTATGTCGAGCGGAACCTGTTCTCTTGTTCGCAGGACACCCAGGAACAGATAACCAAGACGATTCAGGAGAAGAACCTGAACCGTATCGTTATCGCCGCCTGTACCCCGCGGACCCATGAGCCACTTTTCCGCGAGACTCTCAAGGCCGCTGGATTGAATGAATATCTCGTCGAGATGGCCAACATCAGGAACCATAATTCCTGGGTTCATGTCGCAGAGCCCGCCAAGGCAACCGCCAAGGCCAAGGATCTGGTAAGGATGGCGGCTGCCAAAGTGACCTGGAGTGCTTCGCTGAAGCCGATCTCCGTGCCGATCACCCAGAAAGGTCTGATCATCGGTGGCGGTGTGGCCGGTATGACCGCTGCCCTGAATCTGGCTGAGCAGGGATTTGAGGTGCATCTGGTTGAGCGCACCGAGACCCTCGGTGGCAATGCCCTGTATCTCAAGCATACCTGGTCGGGCGAACATATCCCAACCCAGGTCGCCAAGCTGGTCGACAAGGTGGTATGGAACGACAAGATCACCATTCACAAGGGCTTTGAAGTATCGGCCGTTGAGGGATTTGTCGGCAATTTCAAGTCGACCATCAGCTCAAAAGAAGGTGTCTCCAAGGTCATCGAGCACGGCATCGGCATCGTCGCTACCGGTGGCAGTATCTATACCCCAACCGAGTATGGTTACGGCAGCATCAAGCGGGTGGTCACTTCCATCGAGTTCGACAAGCTGCATGAACTCAAGGAGAAGAGCATTAAGGCAAGTCATAACTTTGTCTTTATTCAATGTGTCGGCTCCAGAGAGTCTGATCACATGTACTGCTCCAAGGTCTGCTGTACCCATTCGGTGCAATCGGCGATTGAACTGAAGAAGGAAGATCCTTCTCGCAATGTCTACATCCTCTATCGTGATATGCGAACCTACGGGCAGCGTGAGGCCCTGTATCGCCAAGCCCGGAAAATGGGCATCATCTTCATCAACTATGAACTCCACGGAAAACCGCTGGTTACGGAAGACGGTCATGTGGTTGATGTCGAGGTCTGGGATCATGTCCTGCACCGTCCGCTGAAAATCAAAGCGGATATGGTGATACTGGCTTCCGCCATCAGGCCGAAGTCCGATGCCGCAGAACTTGGCAAGCTCTATAAGATTCCCGTCGATGGTGATGGCTTCTTCCAGGAGGCCCATGCCAAGCTCAAACCGGTTGATTTCTCAACCGATGGTATGTTTGTGGCCGGTATGGCGCATTACCCGAAACCGATCGAGGAATCAGTAGCCCAGGCCCTGGCCGCGGCTGCCCGTGCCGCAACACTGCTGTCAAAACACGAAGTCTCTCTTGATGCAGTGAAGGCAACCGTTGATCCTGACTACTGTGACGGCTGCGCCCTCTGTGTCGATGTCTGTCCTTATAACGCTATCACCCTGTTGACCAAAGAGGCTGCGACCGAAGGCGGTCAGGCCCATAAGATCATCGAGGTTAATAAGGCGCAGTGCAAAGGTTGTGGTTTGTGCCAAGGCACCTGCCCAAAGAGAGGCGTGTATGTTTCCGGCTTCACGATGAAACAGATCAGCAGTCAGATTCAGGCGGCCCTTGCGGTCTGATTCTCATGTTGAATAACCTAGAAATGAACTTTTACGTTTATAAGGAGTAGATCAAATGAGTTTTGAGCCAAAAATCATTGCATTCTGCTGCAACTGGTGCTCCTACGCCGCTGCTGATCTGGCTGGAACGGCCAGGATGCAGTATCCGCATAACGTGCGGATTATCCGTGTAATGTGCTCAGGTATGGTTCATCCTGAGCATGTAATGGATGCCCTTGGCCAAGGTGCCGATGGTGTCCTGGTACTTGGCTGACACCTCGGTGAATGTCATTACCTGGATGGTAATTATAAAGCTATGAGCCGCTCTAACATGATCACTGAACTGTTGGAAGACTTTGGATATGATAACGGTCGATTTGAAATAACCTGGGTTTCCTCCGCCGAGCCTGATAAATTTGTCAAAGCAGTCACCGATATGACAAATCGTATCAAGAAGTTGGGCCCCATCAACAATCAAGATGCCGCAGTCACGGCATAAAGGAGGGTGATATGGGTGTACGAACAGCTCTCGAATGGCTGGGCTCATGTTCCGGTTGCGAAATCGCGATCCTGAATATCGGCGAGGCCTTGATTCCAATCATCACCGAGGCCCTTGAAATCGTTCATGCCCCTGTGCTTATGGATCATAAGTACTTCGGCCAGTGCGGTGAGGGCCTTACGCTCGAGATCCCGGAGGCTGTCGTCGGTATTGTCACCGGCGGTGTCAGCAACCATGAGCATCTCGAGGTACTCGAAGAAATGCGCAAAAAATGCACGGTCCTGATTGCTCTGGGAACCTGTGCGACCCATGGTGGCATTCCATCCCTGATGAATGGTCAGGATCGTAAGACCAGTTGGGAAGAAATCTACCAGACAATAACCACCGATCCAGGCGCCAAGGTCCCGACCATTGAGGTCCCGGCGCCACTGGATCGAGTCTATGCCTGTGACGAGAAGGTCAAGATTGACATGCAGCTTCCCGGCTGCCCGCCCAATCCGGCCCACATTGCCGAGGTCATTATCTCACTTTTGGAAGGTAGGCCTCCAGTGCTGCCCGGTAAGAGTGTCTGTGACAGTTGCCCAACCAAACGGGAAGGCAAAGGCGCTGTCACGAAGGTAAAACGTTTTATTACCAATGCCGAGTTCACCGCCGGTGAGCCGATCAGCGAGATGCGCTGTCTGCTTGAGCAGGGGTATATGTGCATGGGTCCGGTTACGGCAGCAGGCTGCGCCAAACTCGGTTCGCCAAGCTGCATCAGCGCCCGTGTACCATGTAGGGGCTGTTATGGACCTGTACTCAAGGACGGCAATCAGCTGCTTGATATGATGAATGCGCTGGCGAGTAATGGCATTGATTTCAATTCAGTGACTGATCGTCGGTCCCTGCTGAGATTTTCCGGGGCACATGGAATGCTCAAGCCAGTCAAAAAACGGGTAGAAGAGGAGGAAGGTTAATATGGGAACTGTACTAAATATTGCACCAGTTTCCCGCATAGAAGGACACGCAAAAATTGCCATCCATCTTGACGATGCCGGCAATGTTGAAGATGCATTTCTGCACATT
>JAUYSF010000115.1 GCA_030696435.1 Desulfoprunum sp.
AATTATGCGCAGCGAGGTCAAGGCATGGGAGTCAGCAAGAAACGGGATGAATGCTGGAGTTAACTGGCAATTTACTGCTGAAGATGCCCGGATTAAACTGAACCGACTTTATCCAACATTAGAGATGTGACAGGACACTAGTCCGGAAGGGCGAAAGGCTGTGCTCTGCCTTTACAAGACTGGTTTTTAGCGATTCATGGTGATTCTTGGCCTATGTGTGATCATTGTTCCCGCCGGGTTACCGGCACCGCCCCTCCAACTACATCCCAGGTGATAGGCCGGCGGAAATTAGGACGAAATCGTAGGCTTCTTGTAAGTTGCTCCATCAAAACGGGAGTGGCTGGATATAACTCACCAAGAAGTCTTCCGGCAGATGAGAGTCAGGCACCGGCAAAGGCAAGCATCCATTGACTCTGCATACAAACGGCAGAGTGATGGGTAATGTGACAAAGTAGAATTAAAGATGGCAGGGAAATGCACCCGGGGAAATCTCGTTTCATCCTCGGCTGGCTGTTGACAGAGAGATGCCGGAGAATTATGTTAGTAGCAGTTTTGAGATTGGCTGATGAGAGCAAGAAAATCGGTCTGGTTGTATGCAGCTTTATTTGATACGGATCCTTGATCCGCGCAACAATAGCAGAGGAATTGACAATGCCTGTTTACGAGTATGAATGTGTTGATTGTGGTAAGTCTTTTGAAATTCAACAGAAAATGGCGGATGCGCCGTTGACGGTCTGCCCTGAATGTGATGGAACCGTCAAGAAGCTGATGTCCATGAGTTCCTTCCAGCTCAAAGGGGGGGGCTGGTACGCCGATGGCTATGCCAGTGCTAACGGCGGGGCTGCCAAGCCGGCGGTTCCCGCTACGACGGCACCTGCTGCAGCGCCGGCCTGTCCGTCAGGTGGCAGTTGTGCCGGTTGTCCGGCCGCTGCTGCAAGCTGAACACGCGTTTTCTCCACTTCTTTAAGGGATTGCCGGGGCCGGGGATTTAGCCACGATGGCCATGGCATCGCCGTAGGAATAAAACCTGTACCCCTCTTTGATTGCTTTTGTGTAGCAGTCGAGGAGGGTTTCGCGTCCGCAGAGGGCCGCGACCAGAAACATCAGGGATGAGTTCGGCAGGTGAAAATTGGTGATCAGGTTGTCGACCACCCTGAACCTGAACCCCGGATAGATATAGATCCCGCACCATCCTTCCACGGGCCCGATTTCCTCCCTGTTCTGGGCCGCAAATTCCAGAGCACGCACGGTGGTCGTTCCCACCGCCCAGATCCTGCCTCCCCGCTCCTTGGTCATTCGGATTTTCTCGGTTGTTTCAACTGGTACCATGACATATTCTTCGTGGATACTGTGGTCTGAGATTCTTTCATTCCGGACCGGGGCAAAGGTGCCGTAGCCGACATGGAGGGTGATCCTGCCCAGTGCAACGCCGCGATTTTCCAGAGATTCGAGAAGCTCTTCGGTAAAGTGCAACCCGGCGGTTGGGGCGGCCACGGCTCCTGGTTGATCGGCATAGACGGTCTGATAGCGCTCGCTGTCTTCGGCGGTTGTGCCTTCCTGGCGGTTTATGTAGGGAGGAAGTGGGATCTGGCCGCAGGCTTGCAGTATTTCGGTGATATCCTGATCAGGGCTGAAGTGCAGCTCCAGCCTGGCCTTGCCTCCTTCGAGCAGTTCAACAACGGTGCAGGACAATTGTTCGTTGAGGATAATCGTACTGCCAGGTTTTGGCCGTTTTGAGCATTTGAGCAGGGCCAGCGCTCTAGCCGAGCCGTTAACGCCTGCTGTTGCGGCCGGGAATTCCAGGAGAAAGACCTCGATCTTGCCGCCGCTCTTCTTGTGGCCGGTCAGGCGGGCCGGAAACACCCTGGTGTCGTTGATGACCAGCATATCTCGGTCGTCGATGAGTTCTACGATATCGGCAAATCTTCGGTGGCGAATCGATTTGTCCTCCATATCGAGGACCAACAGGCGGGAGCTGTCCCGTTTATCGGTCGGATGCTGGGCGATATTTTCGGCCGGCAGATGATAGTCGTAGGCCGAGAGATGGAAATCCTGTTGCATGCGGGTTCTGTTTTGCAGTAGTAAGAAGGAGTGTGCCTTTGCCGCTGGTCCGGGGCTTTGGCGAAATTTTTCGTAACGATTCATTTCCTTAAAGGAGCTGCTGTAGATACCATGTTCCTGGCAATTGCCGCAACCGAAATAGAGATGGTGTCCCTGCGGCAACTGATTGCCGGGCAGGAGTCCAAATGGCTGACCTTGGTCGGCGGGGTTGGGCCGGTCGAGACGGCCCTGCGCCTGACCCGTTTTCTCTGTACTCAAGGGCAGCCGGTAAGCGGGGTCATCAATTACGGCGTGGCGGGGGCCTATCTCCAGCCGCCGGGACAACAGCAGACCGATCTGCTCGATATCTGTCTTGCGGAACGGGAGACTCTGGGTGATTTTGGGGTCTGCCTACCGGAAGGGATGCATTATCTGCCCGAAGAATTGACCGGCAGGATCTCCTTTCAACTCGATCACGAACTTCGTCGTCGGGCCGGGGAAATTCTCGATAAACATGGTATAGCCGCGCGATCCGGCACCTTCATCACCGTCAGCGGGGTAAGCGGCAGCCGGGCGCGTGGCGAGGATTTGCGGCAGCGCTGGCAGGGACTGTGTGAAAATATGGAGGGGGCAGCGGTTGCCAGGGGCTGTGTGGACTTTGCCCTGCCGCTTGTGGAAATCCGCTGTATTTCTAATATGGTGGAGGATCGTAACCCGCAGGGCTGGCGGCTGGCCGAGGCCTGTGAAAAGGCTGCTGCTGCTGCTTTTCTGCTGCTCCAGGAACTGGAACGATGATGAAAACGCTCTCTTTGGGCTATTCGCCCTGTCCCAACGATACCTTTATTTTTTATGCCCTCGTCCATAATCGAATTGCCCTGGGCGATCTGCGCTTTGCCGCGCCGCAACTCGAAGATGTCGAAACCCTTAACGGCTGGGCTTTGCAGAAGCGCCTTGATGTGACGAAGATCTCCTGCCATGCCCTGGGCCATGTCCTTGACGAATATTGTGTCCTTAATGCCGGCAGTGCCCTGGGCCGAGGTTGCGGACCCTTGCTGGTGGCGGCCTCTGAGATGCCAATCGAGAGTCTCGTCGGCAAAAAAGTGGCAATCCCCGGCAGCTTGACAACCGCCGCTCTGCTGTTCCGCCTCTTTTTGCCGGCTTGTACCGAACTTATCGAGATGCGCTTTGACACCATCATGGAAGCCGTTCGCCGGCGGGAGGTTGATGCCGGGGTGATCATCCATGAGAGCCGCTTCACCTATGCCCAGCAAGGCTTGGTCTGTCTGCAGGATCTCGGTCAATGGTGGGAGAATGTCTCCGGCCAGCCGATCCCCCTGGGCTGCATTGTGGCCAGAAGAAGCCTCGGCAGAGATACGCTCAACCAGATCGATCAGGCCATTGCCGCCAGTATCGACTATGCCTTCGCATCGCCGGCGGACTGCCTGCCCTATATCAGGGAGCACAGCCAGGAAACGGCTGAGGAGGTTGTGCAGAGCCATATCGGGCTGTATGTCAACGAGTATTCCAGAGATCTTGGCTCGGAGGGCATGGCCGCCATTACCGCCTTTCTTGAACGCGGTCGGCAGGCCGGTGTCCTGCCCTGTTCCGGAACGGCTGCACAGCCTGTTTTCCGAAGCCTTCTCTGAAAGGAACGATGCCGGTGAAAACCATGAAGCCAAAGGATTATGCGGGCCTGCCGGTTTTCCGGCTTGATGGCCTGGATGCCGCAGGAGGCCTCCCGTTTCTCTGCAATTTGATACCCGAGCTCTGTAATTACGGCCTGCGTGTCGCCCATGTTTTTCTTCAGGATCAAGACCTCTCTGCTGATTTGCTGCCCACGGATCACAATCTGCTCTTTGCTGGCGGCTGCGATATCGTGTCCCTGGGTAAAGAACAGCTTTCTCTCTCTCATCAAGAGATCGGTCTCGACAGAGTCCGATGGTATCTTG
>JAUYSF010000139.1 GCA_030696435.1 Desulfoprunum sp.
GGTCAGGGTATAGGTTGTAACCCGTGACAGCACATCGATTTCTCCTGACTGCAGTGCGGTGAAACGCTCTTTGGCATTGAGCGGGATATATTTGACCTTGCTGGCGTCACCGATTGTTGCGGCGGCCACGGCACGGCAGACATCGACATCCAGACCAGTCCAGTTACCTTTTTCGTCAGGATTGGAATAGCCGGGAATACCTGTCGATACGCCGCATTGCAGATAACCTCGTTTCATCACCTCATCTTTTGTTGCAGCCTGTGCCAGATTTGCAGAAATAAACAGCGCCATTACAACAGCCACAAATGACCATGTGATTCGTTTCATAGATTTCTCCTGTTTGAGTTGACGACAACGGGGCTTCTTCCGAAAATTCTCTGTACCTCATCGACACAGCGTGCACCATAAACTGATCTTTCCTGCAAATGCAATCTATTCCCGCACCTGAGAACAGGTGCTACAAAGCAGTATACTTACCCCCCACTACATTTCAAGATCTGAAATGAAATGAATCATCAACAAATCAGCAGAGTTCAACAATTATAAGCAGATCCTTGAGTCATGGCATCATCCATCCCTTTCGGCGTCACACAGGCCGGAGAAAGATCAGACATCGGCACCAGGCAGACTCCTCTTCGCTTTCTATTTGCTTTTCGAGGAATTCCCAGGTAACTGTGTTGCGTCAATGCAGCGCGCCGCTGCCCGTATGATTCCTTACCTGAGAATTTGCTTCTCTGCCACCTGAGCCTCAAAGTCATCATCGTGCCCAAAACTCCGACCAAATCGCAGAGAATACAGAAAACCGCCCGCTTCGCAGCCATTGAAACTCTCTGCCGACTGGAGCGAACCCGCGCTCCGATCAAACCCCTTTTTGAAAGCCTTGCCGAAGAATGTCGGCTGGCGGCGGATGATCGAGGGCTGGCCATGAACATAGTCTATGGGGTCCTGCGCCAACGACAATATCTCGGTATCCTGACTACTCGCCTCTGCCGCCATCCCCTGCACAAACTCGATCCCTTCATCTTGCATGCCTTGGAAGTTGGCCTCTATCAGCTGTTCTTTCTCGATCGCATACCTGAATCGGCAGCCGTCAATGAGACTGTCAACGCACTGAAAGCAGCCAGAATACCAGCCCGACTCCATGGATTCGTCAACGGCATTCTGCGGGAGGCTATTCGCCGCAAAACCAGCCTGCCGGCAGCGGGAAAAGATGAGACCGGCAGCCTCTGCCTCAATCATCCAACCTGGCTGACGGACCGCTGGCAACGGCATTTCGGCGAAAAAGAGATGCTGCGTATCTGCGCCTGCAATAACCGTGAGCCTCTTCTGGTCTTACGGGTCAATACCTCCAGGATCAGTACGGAACTATTCCGAGACCTCCTGAACCGGCACAGTATCAACTGCAGAGCTGGCTCTTTCGCCCCGGAAGCAGTCGTTTTGCCGGAGTATCAGGGGACGATTTCCCTTCTTCCCGGCTATGACGAGGGCCTTTTCCAAGTCCAGGATGAGGCCACCCAGCTGGCCACCCTGCTGCTCAGGCCCTTTGTCCGGGGAGGCTTCTATCTCGATGCCTGTGCCGGTCTTGGCGGTAAGACCTGTCATATCGTGCAGCTGGAGTCAGAGTTTGATCTGCATATCACCGCCATTGAACCCGAACTCCACAGATATCAAAAATTAGGTGAGAATCTGAAGCGATTTTCCCCTGCAGCGTGCTGCGCAACCCGAATGACCTCTCTCCAGGACTTCGCCGGTCACAGCACTACCCAATTTCAGGGTGTTCTCGTTGATGCACCCTGTTCCGGCACCGGCGTCACCGGGCGTCACCCAGATATCCGCTGGAATAGGCTCGAAGAGGATCTGCAGCGCTATCAGGCCGCTCAACTCGACCTGCTTGAGCATGCAGCCGGACTCGTCGCCCGAGATGGCCTTCTGGTTTATGCCACATGCTCGCTTGAACCGGAGGAAAACCTGATCGTGATCGAGAAGTTCTTGGAAAATCATGGGGATTTTCACCTTGCAGACCCATCACCCTGTTTGCCTCCCGAGGCAGGCCGCCTCATCGAAAACGACGTTTTCTGCCCCCGGCCCGATGAAACCATCGACGGTTTTTTTGCCGCCCGCCTGCTGCGCCGATAATCCCTGTCGTGCTTTTCCTTTGCGCTCCCGCCGACTCTGTTGTACATTTTCCACCATCCAGCAGAGCCTTTAACCCTCAAAAATAACATTTACGGATTTTCACATGGCAGAAATCAGGAGTACCTTGGACATGGTTATGGAGCGGGCCGCACGCATGGCCGCCGGTTCCGATTCCCGGCTTGATGACGATGATCTCATGAAGACAGGAATGCGCTTGGCGGCAGAATTTCTGGGCCGCAAAGCGCCGGACCTGGCCGCTGTTCTCAAAGAACAGGATCCCACGAAGCAGCCCGCCATCCGCAAGGGCATGTTCGAGACGCTCCTGCGCAATGTCACTCTGCCCCGTGATGAAGCCTTGAAAGAAACCGGTTCCCTGGCCCTCCAGGGGATTCTCAGCCTGGGAAGCGCCTCGCCGATCTCGGCAATATGTACTGAACTGCAGCAACTCCTTGAGCAATACAACCAGCACAAAGAACAGACCACACTGCAGCTTGACGATGCCATCCGGGCCCAGCTTGAACAGCAGATGGCCAAAAGAGGCGGTCAGGCCGCCAAAGGCTCGATCAACCCGGCCATGCATCCCCAGTATAAAGAGGAAATTGCCAGGATGCTCGGAGACCTCAATGCCCAATACAATCAAGCATTTGATCAGCGCAAAGACATGATCAGGCAATATATGGCTCAGCTTCCCTAGGGGGCCCTCCCGCCCTATTCGGTTGCCCACCTTCATCCCCTCTGATATTTTCATGAACTATTCCAAGCGAATTCAGAAACTTCAGGCAGTACTCCGCCGGCAGAAAGCTGATGCCATGTTGATCACTCAACCGGAAAATAGACGCTACCTCAGCGGCTATACCGGCTGCGACCACGGCATCGGCGAGACCAGTGGTGTGCTTCTTGTTCCGGCAAGAGGTGAAATCTCCCTGCTTACCGATTTCCGTTATAAACTTCTGGCCGAGCAGGATGTCAGTTGGGCCAAGGTACTGCTCTATCCCCGCGGCCTGCTGAGACTCCTGCCCCAGCTCCTGCCGGATCTCGGGACCCGGACCCTGGCCTTTGAAAGCCACTATACCCTGCATGCGACAGCTGAAAAAATGACTGACACCCTGGCCAAGGTCGGTATCCGGCTCGTCCCCCTCAA
>JAUYSF010000179.1 GCA_030696435.1 Desulfoprunum sp.
AGTCCTTGCCCCAGATCGCCCTGCCAAAGACCTTCCTGGTCATTGAAAACCTGCCGAACATGGGAAGCGGCAAGATCGACTTCCGGAGCATTACCGAGCTGGCCAGGGAAAAACTGTCAGCACATTAACTCCGGCTGCAGATTTCCTCCAGAGAACTGATGCAGGCAGCAAGCTCGTCATGGAACTCGCTCACCGTATCATAGATGACCGACGTCCCTGCCGAGAAGTGCAGCAGGATGTTGTTCAGCTGGTCCGGGATATAAGGGTAGATCTTTTTCAGGTTGAAGACCCGGTCGCGGGCCAGAAGCGCCATATCCTCAACACACAGACTGTTGAACACCCTCTCCCCGAACTCCGGATTGCCGAGGATCTCCTGTGGTCGGAAGTTCTGCTTGCCGACGATATAGAGCAGGACATTGCCAAGCCCGAGAAGATCCATGGCATACGGCCTCTCAGGCAGGTAGAAATCGTAGTCGAAATCTATCCAGATAAAGCTGCCATCCTCGCGATTGACGAAGATATGATCACGGCGGATATCGCCATGCTTGAGCCCGTGGCTGTGGAGCAGGATAATCCCCTGCACGGACACAAGGAAGCGCTCCAGGACATAGCACATGTGATTCTTAAAATAATCGAGGTGATCCTCGCCGAGATACTCAATATACTTATCCAGTCGTTTGCCCGGTACGACATTGAGGATGCGGACGAGATTATCAGCATCGTCGAGTGCTGAATATCCCTGCATGAAAGCGGGATTGCCCCGCACCAGCTCGATGACCCTGGCCTCTTTTTCCGGGCTGCGGTAGCACTTCACCTCCAGGTCACCCAGACTGATCGTGTAGGTCTCATAAAACACCAGTTTGAGAATATTCAGCTCGCCCGTCTCTAGATCATAGACCTTGGGAACCCACTGTTTCGGCTGATCATCAATTCCAAACCGGCCCTCACGGGTATAGCCGACGACCAGAAGATAGCGGTTATCAACATGAATAATGTCGCCATAATCAATGCTGGTAAATTCACTGGTGTCGCGCCAGATCCGAGGCTGCCGCCGGATGCTCTTCATGGCGGGATGAGCCTGGAGGCGTGGCAGAATGCTCAGAGGGAAATAGCTCCAGTCAATCATTGGCCTTACCCCACAATCCAGGCGGTGAAGTCGCGGCTGTGGCGGGCCAGGGCGTTGGAGATGGAACCGAAGAGAAATTCCTCGGCCTTCGAGACTCCCCTCTTGCCGGTGGCCACGGTGCCGAACTGCCCTTCTCGCTGGATCTCCAGGACCACCTGGCTGATGGTCTTGCCCTCGGCCATACAAACCCGCTGGCTGATATTTCTGCCGCTGATCCCTGCGGCCTCAAGGACATTGAGGGATTCGAGCATAAAATGCTCCGCCCGTTCTTCGCGCAGCATCTGATACCTGTCCAGCATGCCGCCCTGCCCATAGAAATCGGGTGGTGGTTCGGGATAGACATGCAGGAGGCAGATATGGACATCGGCAAGACCGGCGGTCATATAGCCGACATAGCGTACCGCCCGCAAGGATGTCTCGGATTTATCTACCGCAATCAGAAATCTGTTCCAGTTTTTCATATTCTCCCCTCTCAGGAATGAAATCGGCCCGATTCCATCTTATTCCGTTTCCAAATCAAGCGTTAACTTCGTCGGCTGCGCGCTTGCCTTCTTGTTTCCAACTTGATTTAAAAAGGGAATTACAACTGCTCAAGCCCCGGCCGCCATTTTTCGAGAAGCCTGATCAGCTCGACGATTGTCTGGTGGGTCGGCACCGCAATGCCATGCTCCTCGGCATAACGGCAGATCGCCCCGTTCTGGGCCTCGATCTCGGTCGGACGCTCATTAAGGATATCCTGCAGCATCGACGACAGATTGTTGGAACTGCGCTGGCATGCTTCAAAGAGCAACTCATAGAGATCGGTATAGACCAGATCGATACCGCAGGCCTCGGCGACCCTCCGGCCCTCGTCGAGCAGCCGTTTCATCAGGGTTATCGACTCCATGCGGGTCGTCAGGCAGCCATTGGGGACCTTGAGCAGAGACGATAGCGGGTTGATCGCCGAATAGATGATCACCTTACACCACAGGCGGCCGACGACCCGCCGGGCCATCTGGGTCTGGATTCCACAGTCGCTGAAAACTTGGTGTATTTTTTTCAACCTCGGGGTCAGCTCGCCGCTCAGTTCGCCGATATAGGTCTTGCCCGCCCCACCATGCCGCACCGTCGAGCCGCCCAGAGCGGTCCCCGACATGAAGGTGAAACCGACGAGGACATGCTCCAGCGGTACAATCTGCCCGATGACCTCGACATTACCAAGCCCGGTCTGGACAACAAGCAGCGGACAGCTCGGCGATACCAGATGGGCTATGCCCTGGGTTGCCAGCCTGGTGGAAAAAGACTTGACCATCAACAGGATCAGATCGCATTCTTTGATGCCCGCGCCGTCACTCATGGCCGTAACCGGCACCAAAGTCACCTCATCAGGGTCATCTTCGCCATGGGCCATCACCCCGATACCCTGGCTCTGCATCGCCCCGACAACCTCATTATCGATATCAATCAGGGATATTTCATTACCACCTTTTGCCAGAAAAGAACCAAAAAGCCTGCCGATTGCCCCGCCACCGACGATTACAATCTTCATCATAGTCACTCCTCTCGTGTATCGTTATGTACCACCCTACCGGGAGACCGGTTATCTGAATTATACCGGCCTCTTTTTATTGTATAATGACTGGCGCTGGAATGCAAACGGCTGATTGCGATCCCTCCCCCTCTCCCTTGAGAATCTCCCTGTTTTCCTGCGCCACCTCCCGGATCACGAGAAAAATCATTCTGGATTTTTTCGCCATAACCCTGTACCCTGATCTCTGAGATTAATTATTATGTCGACAGGTTATACCCTCTCATGAGCCCATGATGCGCCATTCTGCTCCGAAAAAGATACGCAGCGTTCACAACCTGCTCCGCTCCCCCCTTTTCGAGCTGTTCCAGCTCCTCATGCTTTTTTCGGCAATTTTCTGGCTCTTTGCCACAGGTTCCCGCAATCTCAATTACAACTGGCAGTGGTACCAGATCCCCCAGTATTTGGTTATCCCTTCCGCAAAGGGGCTTTCCGCCGGCCCTTTATTGCAAGGCCTGCTTATCACCCTGCAGATCTCGGCAATCAGCCTCATGGTTTCTCTGCTGATCGGCCTTATCACCGCCGTTTTCCGGCTTTCGGCCTCACCCGTTGCCGGCCTTCTGGCCCGGCTGTATATTGAAATCATCAGGAATACCCCGCTGCTCATCCAGCTCTTTTTTATCTATTTCGTTCTTGGCCCCCTGCTTGGCCTTGATCGGCTGCCCGCCGCCATCCTCTCTCTAAGCCTTTTTGAAGGGGCCTATATCGCCGAAATCTTTCGCTCTGGGATCCTCTCGGTGGCACGCGAACAGTATGAGGCAGCCTACAGTCTGGGCCTCAGCCCCTATGCCACCTATCGCCATGTCATCCTGCCCCAGGCCATCCGCACCGTCCTACCTCCCCTCACCAGTCAGGCCATCTCGCTGATCAAGGATTCGGCCCTGGTCAGCACCATAGCCATCTACGATCTGACCATGCAGGCTCAATCCATCATTGCCGAGACCTTTCTGACCTTTGAGGTCTGGCTGACGGTGGCCGTACTCTATCTGATCATCACCATTGCCCTGTCGTATCTCGCCGGGGTCCTGGAACATCGCTTGAAACTGCCCTGAAAGGCATACTGTAGAACATAAATACCAAAAGGAGAATATGATGAAAAAAACACTGATCCTCTCTTTGATCCTGCTGTTCAGTAGCATAACCGGGCTGGCAGGTGCAGCCTCCACCCAACAGCAGCTCACGGCGGAAAGCTGCATTGAACAGGTCGTCAAAAAGGGGGTGTTGCGGGTGGGTATGGATATATTCCAGCCCTGGGCCATGAAGGACAAGAACGGCAAGCTTATCGGTTTCGAAATAGATGTGGCGACTCGATTGGCCTCAGACATGGGTGTCAAGGTCGAGTTTGTGCCCACCGCCTGGTCCGGCATCATCCCGGCCCTCTTGACCGGCAAATTCGATATGATCATCGGCGGCATGGGCATCACCCCGCAACGAGCTCTGAAGGTCAACTTCTCTAGCCCCTATGACTATTCGGGAATGTCTCTGGTTGCTCATCGAAAACTCACTGCCGGCTTTACAACGCTTGCCGATTTCAACAAAGCCGAGGTGCAGATTGCCGTCAAGTTGGGGACAACTGCCGCAACCGCCGCCAAGAAGTTTCTCCCGCTGGCAACTCTCAGAATGTTCGACAACGAGACCCAGGTTTATCAGGAACTGCGCAACGGTAACGTCCATGCGGTCATCGCCAGTGCCCCCCGCCCGGCCTATGAGGCAGTCGACTACAAAGAGACCCTTTTCATGCCGTTTACCGAGATATTTGCCAAAGAGCCGATCGGCTTTGCCCTGCGTAAAGGTGATCCGGATACCCTGGCCTATGTCAACAGTTGGATTTCCCTGGTTCAACTTGAAGGCTGGCTACAGGAACGACATGACTACTGGTTCGGCACCAAGGACTGGAACAATCAGATCCAGTAATGATCCCGGCCATTTGCCGAAGATACTTCCCCGCAAGGAGAGGACAGGAACGCTCTGCGGAGCGTCCTGTCTCTCTTTGCCTGCAGTGCATAAGACTCCTTTGACCAACAGCCTATGCGACACAGCCCAAAACGCCTGACCCTGCTTGATTGGCTGGTTCTCCTGGGTCTTCTTGCCCTGACAGGCTGCATTTTCTACAGGCTGGCCTTCAGCCTCAATTACAAATGGAACTGGCCAATCATCCCCACCTATCTGATCCGTTTTGACAGCCAGCAGCAGCGCTGGGTGGCAAACGTCCTGCTCCAGGGGTTTTTCACCACACTCAAACTCAGTTTCTGGGGCATGCTCCTCGCCACCATTCTTGGCGTATTCATGGGTCTCATGCGGATCTCACCGCGCCTTGCACCCCGTCTGGCCAGCCGCACCTACGTCGAATTCATCCGTAATACGCCGCCCCTGGTCCTGGTCTTTCTCTTCTACTATTTCGTCAACGACCAGGTCCTCTCCCACTTCGAGATTGAGACCTTTTTCCGCCAGAGCAGCCCTGCAGTCCAAAACCTCCTGGCCTTTGTCGCCAGTGAACCAGAAAGTCTATCGCCTTTTATCTCGGGGGTGATGACCATCGGCCTCTTTCAAGGGGCTTATATATGCGAGATCATCAGGGCCGGCATCCAGTCAATCCCGGCAGGTCAATGGGAGGCCTCCCGTTCCCTCGGCCTGAAAAAATGGCATCTGATGCGGCTGGTCATCCTCCCTCAAGCCATCCGCATCATGCTGCCGCCACTGGCCGGTGAATGTATCAATACGATAAAATATTCCTCGATAGTCTCCATCATCTCGATCCAGGAGCTGACCTTTCAGGGCCTGCAGATCATGGCCTCGACCCAGGCAACCATTGAGATATGGCTGACGATCACCCTCATGTATCTCCTCCTCTGCCTCAGCCTCTCTCTGGCGGTCCACCGGCTGGAGATCCATCTCAACAGAAGTGTGTACTGAACCATGAGGCTGCAATGCGTTGCTACAATGATACACTCTCATTCCCTCTATCCTGCCATCTATTGGAACAATTATGCCGCCCCTGCCATCGCCTTTTTCCATACCAAATGTCCGTTTGTTCATCCTCTTCAGGATCTTTTTCAACTCGCGATTCTACTACCCGGTCTTTACGATTCTCTTTCTCGATTACGGTCTGTCGATTGAGCAGTTTTCCCTGCTGAATACGGTTTGGGCCATCACGATTGTTCTCACTGAGGTCCCTTCCGGCGCCTTGGCAGACGTCCTCGGGCGGAAACAACTGCTGGTGGGAACCTCCTTTTTGATGGTCGCCGAGATGCTGCTGATCGGTTTTGTGCCCTTGGGCAACAGCAATCTGATCTTCTGGGCCTTTCTTATCAACCGGATACTTAGTGGTCTCGCCGAGGCCATGGCCAGCGGAGCCGATGAGGCCATGGCCTACGACTCTCTGGTGGCCCAAGGCAACCCGGATGACTGGCCATACGTCCTCAGTGTGCAGATGCGCCTGCGCTCGTTTGCCGCCATACTCTCCATGGCACTCGGGGCCCTCGTCTATGACCCGGCCATGGTCAATCGCCTGCTGGCCTGGATGGGCTCGAACCTGCAAGTCACCCAGCAGATGACCATGCGCTACCCGATCTTTTTAACCCTTCTGCTCAGCTTCGGTGCCTGTTTCGCCTCTCTGCGGATGACGGAATCCACCCCTGTCGATGTAGAGAAACTGCCGGGCACATTACTCCGCACCCTCAAAGCGACGAGTCGGATGACCTTGGAAGCGGCGGGCTGGATAGTCAAAACGCCCTTTGCCCTTGCCGTCATCCTGCTCGGCATGGGCTACGATCATATCCTGCGCCTGGTCGTGACTATGACCAGCCAGTATTTTCGCTTGATCGATCTCCCGGAGGCCAGCTTTGGCCTTATCGGCGCGGCCCTGTCTGTCATCGGAGTCGTTTCTCCCAGGATTGCCGAGAAGATGGTCGAGGTCTTTTCCCCTGCCCAAAATGTCCTCTGGCTGGCCGGACTGACTCTCACAGCTCTCCTTGGCCTCACCGGCTTCTTTCCCTATCTGGGCCTCCTGCCCATAGCCCTCATTTTCTTTGTCATGATGCTTGTGTCATTTTTCAGCAGCCATTATCTGAACAGGATCACACCCTCGCAACAGCGGGCGACAGTCCTCAGTTTTAAAGGTATGGCCTTCAATCTCGCCTACGGTCTTATCGGCATCTTTTTTGCTCTGCTTATCCAGCACCTGCGAATCCAGGGCACGGCAGCAGGATCGGGCCTCAACCTTGCCGACGAGGCCTTCAAAGGGGCAATATACCGGCTGCCCCTGTATTCTCTCGTTATCCTGAGCGTCATAATCCTCTACTGCCTGGCCAAACTCAAAGGTTCAGCGCAGATCAGCCAAAAAGGCTGAGAGGCCAGCGAAATATCGTTTATATTCAATATAATACCTGATTTTCGCAGCAAATATTTGCGCCCCCCCGGAAAATCGCTGTATAGTTGCGGGGCAATGGTTTTTAATAAGGTTTGCTATCACGCCGCAAGAGAAGAAGAATGATTCTCGACAACAGACAGGAGTAACGGACTAACATGCTGAAACGATTCTCGATATCACTCGAAGAAAACTTGCTTGAGATCTTTGACAAACACATCCGGGCCCGCAGCTATACCAATCGCTCAGAGGCCATCCGCGATCTTATCCGTAAGGCCTTCGTCAAAAAAGAATGGCAGGCCGACAAACTGGTCATGGGGGTGATCAGCCTGGTGTATGACCACCATCAACCCAATCTGCAAGATAAGCTGACCGAGGTCCAGCACGACTATCATCATCACATTATCTCTTCGACCCATGTTCACATGGATCATGACAACTGCCTTGAGGTCATCATCGTCCGGGGCAAAGCCAAAGAAATCCAGGAATTGTCGGACCGAATGATCGCCCTGCGTGGCATACGTGACGGCCACTTGGCCATGAGCAGCACCGGCAAATCCCTGCACTGATACTTCAGCGCTACGGGATACCCCAGAGCCCAGAGCACTCCTGAAAAATCGTGCAGGTATCACGGAGAAAAACATGATCGCCCTTATTGCCAGGCTCCTTTGCCGCCGGTGGAGCCCTCTGCCCTCCCTCCTTCTGATCTTTTTCCTGATCCATCTCTCAGTCAGCTCAACGGCCCTCTGGGCAATGAAAGTGGAATTGCCGCCATTGACCGCAGCAGAACACCTCGGCTGGCAGGAAAAGCGCTTTGTTGGTCGGACAGTGTACAAGGCAGTGCAGGAAAATGGCCGGGATATGCTGCACGCCTCCAGCCACGGCACCGCCTCCGGTCTGTTTCGGGCGCAAAAGATTGATCTGCGGATTACCCCGGTGCTGCATTGGTCCTGGAAAGTGGAAACGATTATGCAAGGACTCGACGAGCGGCAGAAATCCGGGGATGACTTTCCAGCCCGGGTCTATGTGGTGGCAAAAGGAGGCCTGGCCTTCTGGAAAACCAGGGCGCTGTCTTACGTCTGGTCAAACAGCCAACCTGCCGGCACACTCTGGCCCAACCCCTTCACCGCAAATGCCGTTCTCATTGCCGTACAGAGTGGCAAACAACACCTTGGTTCTGTAGTCGAAGAAAAACACAATGTCCGGCGGGACTGGCAACGGGCCTTTGGCGAGGATCCATCAACCATTGACGGCATTGCCATAATGACTGACTCAGACAACTCAGGCCAAGCGGCTTCAGCCCTGTATTCCACCCCTTGGTTTTCTGAGAATTGAAGATACTTCGCAGACATCCCGAAGGCAGGATAGCCTTCGAGCCGTGGAACGAAATTCTCCTTCGAATCCGCCATTTTTCAGTGCACTGCCCACCTCACTTTTCTGTATCTCGTTGTTTTTTTGACGCTTTATCTTGACCTTCGTGAGAGAAGACCTTAATGTTTTACGATCGTTTCAGGCCATAGCGCCAGTGCGCTAAAAACAACGGAACTCCACTCAGTCAGCAGCAGAAAATTGCCGTATTGCCACCTTGCCGAGAACCCTAAGGGTACATCATGAAAAATCAGCTCACCACATTCCGTGATGCGATCTTCATCGTCACAGAGGAACGCTCCTGTCCTATTTATAATGTAGGCGATGAATTCAAGATTGAAAATTTCTGCCTCTCCGTCCCCTTCTATAAACCGGGCTGCCTCTATCTATCGCAGGTAATTGCCAATATCATCTCATCAAAGGAGAGTTACGGCGGCGTTCCCAAATTTGGCGGGCACAAACCGATATTTGATTGCGGCGGCTGCGACGGCTTGATCCACTTTGAATTCAAAAAGGAAAGGGATTTTGCCACCCCGCAGATGAAGTTGCTCAATGAGACGGAAGAGCGGCAGCGAAGGTTGCATCTTGATAAATTTTTTGGCGTATTGCGAAACCTTGATTTCTTCGAATCCCTTGATGACGATGCCTTGAGCGATCTGACCATGCTCCTTGAGATGAGGACCATCCCCATCGATAAGGTGGTTATCAAAAAAGGAGACACCGGGAGTCATCTCTATATTGTGTTGATGGGTCGGGTAGCGGTGATGGCCAAAGACGGTTCAAGAATTACAGAAATGGGGGAGGGAGAGATCTTCGGTGAGATGAGCCTTCTCTCCGGCGAACCGGTGTCCAGCTCCATTCACACCGTTTCCGACACCCAGCTGGCCATGCTGAGTAGCAAAAACTTTAAACATGTCCTTAAAAAGTATCCGGTCTTACAACTTTTCCTTTTTAAAATGCTGGTCGAACGGGCCCAGATCTTGACCCTGCGATCGGGTAATATCACCTCAGGCATGACAGGGGAACTGGCCGAAATCACCACCATGAGTCTCTTTCAGCTTATCAAGTCGGCACAGAAGACCGGGCGGATTGACCTGGCCCTTGAGCAGGGGCGGGCAATGGTCTTTTTCAGAGAAGGTGAAATCATCCATGCCCGTTTCCTCAAACTTCGGAACAAGGATGCGGTGTTTGCGCTGCTCAATGAGAAAAGCGGTCGCTTCACCTACACCAAGGGAATCCCCAAAGAGCTCGACAACCTGCCGCCCATTGGCGGTTTCAGAGGAATGTTGACAGAGGAATTACAGGGGATAGATGAGCAATAGGTTAACAGGCACACTTCCCCTCTTCTTAAATGCAGAGATTGGGGTTTGCTCTAGCATAGCCGAACTGCCGGTTTGCATCAATACGGGGAACCAGTTCGCTGCATACCATCTGAAATTTCCCCAAAAGCTACCGCGGGCTATTAAACGTTGTGCGACAAAGAAATGACACCCAAAATTGTCAAATCAGAGGGAGTAACACCCACAGAAAGATTGCTCGCAGATCTTTGTGATCGATCTTTTCTGAAATTATGGAGTTATCCCAATCCATTCAAAGAGGATAAAGATGAACTCTGCGACCTACTGGCTGTTTTTGAAAATCATGTATTCATTTTCTTCGACAGAGAAAACTTGGCATTTTCAAAAGAAGGCAATGATCAATTAATCAGCTGGAATCGATGGAAGAAAAAAGCTATTGATTCTCAAATTCGCACAGCACACGGAGCGGAACGGTATATTAGAAGCGGTCGAAAAATCTTTCTGGATAAAGATCTAACGATTCCATTTCCTTTTGATATTGATTGCCAAAAAATGGTGGTGCACAAAATCATTATCGCGCACGGCGCGAAAGACGCTTGCGAAAATTTTTCTGAAAACAATGTTTATGGAAGTCTAGGTATTTCCTATGGCCAAAACGAGGCCAAGTTACCATTTCCCTTTATGATAAACATAGACAAAGAGACCCCTGTCCATGTGTTTGATAGTTATAACCTTCCAATTATCTTTTCGGAATTAGATACTTTTTACGATTTTTCCTCATATCTTGATGCGAAGGTTGAGGCAATTAAAACATACGATATGTTGTCTTATTGCGGTGAGGAAGATTTATTAGCTCACTACTTTCTCAATTTTGATGAGTCAAGAAACAAGCATTTTATTGGCACTTCGGAAAAAGACATCAATGGCGTTATGATTGGCGAAGGTGAATGGAAAGATTTCATTGAATTAGAAATATATAAAAGGAAAAAATTTGCTGATAAAATTTCTTATCATTGGGATAGACTTATCCAAATCACCTGCCAAAACACACTTGACGGAACAATAGGTGGATTTTCTCCATTGATGGGGCGAAGTGCCATCAATGAAATGGCAAAAGAGCCTCGCTTTCACCGTCGTGCGTTATCCGAAAGGATGATTCAGTCGATCCGTAATTTTCCAGAGACACCGCAACGATTAATGAGAAACTTGTCGTTCATGCCGTCATTTTACAAAGACAAGGGATATGTGTTTTTGCAACTCAAGGTAGACGGCATCACCAAGTGTGAGAATGAATACCGTTCTAAAAGACAAGCCATGCTTGAAGTAGCCTGTGGCGCAGCAAAAAATAAGTTTGATCATTTGAAAACAGTTGTTGGCATCGCAATTGATGCTCCAAAGTATTCAAGGACCAACGCAGAAGATTTCATCCTAATGGACTGTACTGATTGGACAGATGAGCAAAGAGAGTATTATGAAAAGGCAAATGAAGGTCTTGCGTTCTTCAAGACTGGTGTTGTTGAGCAAAGAACTGTGTCTGAGTTCCCTGATAGCAAAAAGGCCAAAAGTCCAATGAAAGTTGGCAGGAATGCCCAATGTCCTTGCGATTCGGGGAAGAAATACAAAAAATGCTGCATTAGGAATAAATAATATGAATCCGCACAACCATCCGCTGGAATGGATGCGCGAAAAACCGCGGCTCCCTACAGCGGCACGTTGAGCCTGTAGAAAAAGTCTATTTGCGTTTCTTACGGCTCGGTTTCATTGGAAAACGTATTGGGAAAATCTTAAAAATCGATCTAGACACCGCTTAACTGCGCAAAAATCTAGTTGTTTTGTTTGATTTCATTATGTTTTTTAGCATCAACCGCATAAACTCAAGGGTGGTCGAGCCCATAACTTGTTATTATTGTGCAAAATATTAATCTGCTACCAAGTTTTGTCGGGTATAGAAGCCTCGAAAAACCGGAAATTGGAAAAATAGGGACCTTTTCCTACAGGCTCGTTGGCTGAAAGGCGTATATATCGCCATACATATATATGGCAAATCGTATTTCATTGTGCTAAGCTCAATCTATGAAGAAAACACGATTTGAGTGGGACGAAAATAAGGATGCTGAAAACCAGAAGAAACATGGAGTACAGTTTTCTTTGGCACAGTATGCCTTTGCCGATCCCAGCCGTGTCATAGCCGAAGACCTCGCTCACAGTGAAACTGAAAAACGCTTTTTTGTTTCGGCGAGGTCGAGGGTGGTGTTCTCACTGTCCGATTCACCTGTCGCGGCGGTGTTTTCGTATAATTGGCGCCGGCTACTGGCGAAAGGGAAAGGCAATTTATGAGCGCGAAAATCAAATACACCAATGAGCCTATTGATGCCAAGGTCATTAGAGACTTTCTCCCACGGCCCGAAGAGCTTGCTTTCCGGGAAGAAGGGGTGAAAGTTACCATTGCTCTCAGCAAAAAGAGTGTTGAGTTCTTTAAATCTGAGGCAGCTAAGCACCATACTCAGTATCAGCGCATGATCCGCAGACTTATCGATACCTATGTGGAAACCTACGACAAACCATAGGAAATCAAAAGACTGGCAAAATCAAACCCCTTCAAAGGAAAGCCTATCATAATTTCCAACAGCCAGTCCAGCCGACACCGGGAAGGCTTCGTTCTTGTTTGCGATTGTCAGTGGCCCGGCGCGGCTGACGCTGATCGTTAGCCTTCAAATAATATAATGATAGAAATCCTTACCTACGCTTGGCATATTTTCCGTAATGAAATTAAATACATTACTCTTCTTTCAGCCCCGTTTACTCTGCTAGCATTTCCTTCGTATTTCATTTCTCAACCTACTGAAGATAAAATCGCTCTTCCTACAATCATCGGGCTAATCATATATTTGATTGGCTTCTCAATGTATCTTTCCACATTGATATTTTTTATGTCTCAAAAATATCGAAACAAGTTGGAACCAGTTAAAGCAAATATTATTAATGGCTTAGTATATACGCCTTTATTAATGCTCACATTGGTTATTGCAAATTCTCCAATCATTGCTGCTGGCATAATAATATTTAGTTCGATGTCATTACAGTACATTGCATTTCCATTATTAATACTGGGTATGTACATCTCACTAAAATCAACTTTCGCGCCTTTTCATTTGATATTGGAAGGTTATAAGCCTTTGGCGGCAATAAGATGCAGTTTTTACAGCACTAATGGGAAAGTAGTAAAAATCATACTGGTATCAATACTATTTTATTTTTTCTCATCGCTAGTAGAGAGCTTAACAAATTTCAAAACAAGGATTGAACCATTTAAGGTGTTGATTTTTTTCATTGGAGTTGCAGTAACCATGCTAATGGTAGCGATTCAGCAGATTGCGGTTTTTAAACTTTATATCAACAGTTTTGAGCAGATAGACAAAGAAATAATTGGCTGACAAAAACGCTCCAGCGGCCACCGCAAACAGCGATGATCTCGCGGAGCAAACCGTTATGACCCAATTCAAATTTTTCCAAACAATGCTCGCTCCCAGACCATTCAGGCAAAATGTGAATAGCCGCTATGACTAACGAGGTATTTTTTAAAGATCAGAGATTGCCCTTTGTGGAATGCCGATATTCAAACAGTAGTCTCCGAACGTTCAAAGCTCATATGCACAGAACATTCAGTGTCGGAGCCGTTGACCGTGGTCGGGTGGAGTATTCTGTTGGCGGCAGGACGGCCATCCTGTCAATTGGCGCTTTGGCGCTGATCAATCCGGAGGCCCTGCACTCCTGTAATGCCATCGACAGGGAAGGCCGGAGCTACTACATGATGTATCTCGATGTTGATTGGTGCCTGGAGGTGCAGAAGGCCCTGTGGAATGTCGACGCGTTTGTTCCGGTTGAGGAAATCCGACTGGATGATACCCTTGTATACAATCAGTATTGCGCAGTCGCAGAACGACTGATGGATCGTAACGTCCATCTGCTGGAAAAAGAGCACCTGCTTGTTGAACTGGTCTGGGAGATTTTCGGGCGGGTGTGCAGGCCACAAAGCAAGCAAGCGGGTAGTCCACAAAATATACAGGATCTCAAGTCCCTCCTTGGCGGCAATCTCAGGGATGATCTGACGCTCGAAACCCTGGCTCGTCAGTGGGGCGCCAATCCATATACCCTCCTTCGCCAGTTTAAGGCAAATATCGGCATTACGCCCCATGCCTATCGCATGAACTGCAGGGTCGAGCAGGCCCGGCAATACCTGCAACAAGGGATGGATATTGGTGAGGCCGCCCTTGAGTGCGGCTTTTTTGATCAGAGCCATCTGCATCGCCACTTCAAGGCTATGACAACCGTCACCCCGCAGGAATACCGCGTCAATTTTATCCAATAATTTCCCCACGGACAGTTCTAAGATGCTTCTTAAAAAAGGAGAAGTATATGGAATTTGTCCTCATTGCGACCGCTCATTTTCTTGCCCTCTTGAGCCCTGGTCCCGACTTTTTTCTCATCATGCAGGCCTCCCTGAGAATGCCACTCCGCTACGGTGTTGCAGTTTGCGCAGGGGTCGCCACGGCCAATGCAGTGTATCTCGTCTGCGCTGTCCTTGGCCTTGAGGTTATAAAAGAACTGGGCTGGCTTATGACGATCCTGCAATATTGCGGGGCGTTCTATCTTGTTTTTCTGGGAATAATGCTGTTGCGAGCGCCCAATCGGCCACTGTTCTCGGATGAACCGGGTCATATTTTACAGACTCGTCATCTGGGCCGACAGTTCCTCCTCGGCTTCATGTCCGGCATTCTCAATCCTAAAAATGCTATTTTCTACCTGTCGCTTTTCACGGTCATGGTGTCGGAGCAGACGGGTTTTGCAACTCGATGCCTTTATGCACTGTGGATGACGACTGTGGTGTTTGTCTGGGATGTCCTGGTTGCAAAAGTTATCAGCCGAGGCCGGATGAACTCATTGCTCTCGCGTGGGGTGTTTCTGGTGGAAAAATTCTCGGGGCTGATGTTGCTCTTTTTTGGGATTATCCTGCCGTTTGTCTGAATTTTCTCAATAATTGATCCGGTCTTCTTCCAATTCCAAATCAAGATGAGAACAAGAAGGCAAGCGCGCAGCGACGAGACAGTACATTGAGTACGGCGAGGAGCCGCACAGCGTAGCCGACGAAGTTAACGTTTGATTTGGAAATGGAATAACTACTTTCTGCCAAAGCTGTCTTCTTTGACAGGAGAAACTATCTTGCGTGTGCATTGGACATCTTCCGGTGAGCCCTTGTCAATCTGGTTTGCGGCGGAGAGGGCAGCAATCTTCAAGGCTTCGGAATAGGTCGGGTAGTTGAAAATATTGTCGACGAAGATATCAATCTTGGCGTTGTGGATCAGAGCCATCTGGGCAATATGAATCACTTCGGTTGCCCCGCCACCGAAAATATGGACCCCGAGGATCTCGCGGGTGTCGCGATGGACGATCATTTTGAGCATCCCTTCGCACTCTCCGGTGATCTGGCCTTTTGGCAGCTCGTGGTACATGCACCTGCCAACCACGATCTTGTAGTCTAAGGCTTGGGCTTCTTCTTCAGTAATGCCCACATAGGATATTTCCGGGATAGTGTAGATGCCCACCGGGAAGATCTTTGGAAACGACTCGATCCGTTTTTTCATGCCATTGAGGGCGGCGAGTCGGCCCTGGATAATCGAGGTCGCGGCCAGACTCGGCCAGCCGATCACATCGCCCACCGCGTAGATATTCGGGTTTGAAGTCTGGTACAGTTCATTGACCTGGATATAGCGATACTCGTTCAGGCCGATGCCGGCCTTGTCGATATCCAGGCCTCCGGTATTCGCTTCACGGCCCAGGGCGAAAAACAGACAATCGGCCGTGAAGACTCGGCCATCTTGTAAGAGCAACTTGGCTTCACGACCGTTTCTCTCTACCGTGAAGTCTCCGCAATTGCTGATATAGTTTATGTTGCCATTGGGGAAATTGTCCCTCAACTGTTCAATGATCTCCTGATCGATGAATTTCAGCAGCCTCTCGCCTCTATCCAACAATGTCACTTTGACGCCGAGAGCAGCGAAGATGGTGGCATACTCCGAGCCGATAACCCCGCCACCGAGGATGATCATGGTTTTGGGTACTTGCTCGATGCCAAGGATTGAGGTGGAGTCGACGATCACTTGATGGTCAAAGGGGATTTCGGGAGGATTGCGAGGTTGGGAACCGGTGGCGATAATGATTCG
>JAUYSF010000204.1 GCA_030696435.1 Desulfoprunum sp.
CAGCAATCAGGCGGTCGACAGCTTGCGGGCCGGTAAAAAGCTGAAAATCGCCATCGATCTTAAACCGGCGCTCGATGAGGCCCAGCTCGATGCCCGCCTGGAGAGAGACTGCAATGACCGGGCCAAGGAACAGATCAACAGTGTCCTCCGCGGCCTGCTGCCCAAAGAAATGGTGCCGGTATGTCTGGAAGCGACCGGCACTGACCCCAAAAAAACCGCCGGAGCCCTGTCCGGCAGCGAACGCCGACTGTTGCGGGCCTGGCTCAAGGAATTCCGCCTGGATATTACCGGCTACCGCTCCTTTGACGAGGCGCTCGTTACCGCAGGCGGGGTTGATCTGCGAGAGATTGATCCACGAACCATGGAATCCCGCAAGACCAAAGGCCTGTTCATCGCCGGCGAACTCCTCGACCTCCATGCCGACACCGGCGGCTACAATCTGCAGGCTGCCTTCTCCACGGGTTGGTTGGCCGGGCGGGATATGCAGGAGCCAGTATCGCGCCAAGGAAAAGCCATTGCTGATTGAGATTCTCAAACGCACACCATCTTGGGTGTTTATTCTCTTCTTCGTTCTTGTAACGCTGGGCTATTTTCAGAGCAAGGAGCGGACAATCAGCCGAGGCAGGGTTTCTATACTACCTGTGATAATGATCGGACTGTCATTCTCCGGTGTACTTTCCGCATTTGGTTTTGCCTCCGCCGGCATTGCCTCTTGGCTCTCTGGAAGTGCAATCGCTGTTGTGTTTGGCATCTTTTTAGCTTCTCCGAACGGTGTAACCTTCTCGCCGGAATCTCAATCTTTTTCAGTCCCCGGCAGCTGGCTTCCACTGGCTTTGATGATGGCTCTTTTCTTTACCAAATATGTAGTCGGGGTAATCCTGGCCCGTCATCTTCCAGTCGCTGGCGAGCTGGTATTTGTGGGCTCAATCAGTCTTTGCTACGGTTTTTTCAGCGGGTTATTCCTCGCGCGGGCGATTGTTGTTTGGCGCTCCGCTCATCGTAACTATCAAAAACACGTCTAATTCCAATTCCAAATCAACCGTTAACTTTGTCGGCTACGCTGTGCGGCTCGCTCGCCTTCGCGTTCTCATCTTGATTCAGAAACGGAATACCCCGTCGGCGAATCTGACGCCGGTTATTTCACCCTGCTCAACCCCCTCGCAAGCCCCTTTCTTTTCACTGCGGCAGCGACGAGGCAAACTCCTCAAAGACCACCTCAATAGGGATGGCAAAGCCGATGCCCTCGGTGTCCCTGAGGATCATGGTATTGACGCCGAAGACATAGCCCTTCTCGTCGATCAAGGGGCCGCCGCTGTTGCCGGGATTGATCGCGGCATCAGTCTGCAGGTACATGCTGCCGTCCTGCTCATTTTTCCGGTAGCCGGAGAAAATCCCGGCAGTCACCGTATGGCGCAAGCCGACCGGGCTACCTATAGTCAAAACCTTGTCTCCCTGCTGCAGGGGATGTTTGTCCAGAGGCCTGGTCAAATAGGTCGAATCAATGGTATGGAGGGCCATAAGGGCCAGGTCGTGTTTACTGCTGACCTGGAGATAATTGGCGGCAAACTCACGGCCATCAGCCAGAAAGATCTTGATATCAGAAGGTTGCAAGTCTTTTTCCATGGTGGCAATTTTACTCTCTCCCTCCTCCTGTTGAGGAATGACCTTGTTCAGTTCAGCCTCCCTCGTCTCAAGAATCAGGGCCAGTTGACTCCGGCTCGGCCCCTCGGGAAGCTCGTTAAGCCTCTCCCGCAGATCCTGCAATTTCTGTTTTTCCAGCTCGATGAGTTTTCTGCCGGTTTCAATCTTGTCCTTGAGCTCCGCCAGCTTTTCTTTATCCATCTCGACCACATGGCGGTTGGTGACGATATAGTTTTTGTTCACGAAAAAGCCGGAACCGGTGCCCCAGGGAGTCTCGATGGAGACTGTGGCATTACGTGCATCTTCAATGGAACTGCCCCCCACCCTCATCACCGGCTTTTCGGCGATCCTGCCGGAGACCGGTTTATTATCGGCAACCGAAGCCTGAGCCGGGGTCGATTGCGGCACGGCGGCCACCGTCGGCTGGGCCGCTTTGTCCTGCCCGGCAGGTCGGACAAAATAATAGGTCAGCCCTGCCGCGAGGAGCATCAGCACAACGACCCCGAATATTTTTAGGCCCGCTCCGGATGATGTGCTTTTCGCCTCGTTTTCTGCCGCTATTTCCTTCTGACGATCCCGGTGGCGCATATAGCGGGCAAAGATAACGCCGCAAACCTCACACTCAGCCCTGTTCTTCTGTTCATGCGCACACTTGGGACAGCGAATCATCTTTGTTTCCATCGTCTCCTCTTTCATATATGTATTTGCGACCAGTCTTCTGCCATTTCCAACGCGACAGTGTTCCTCGTCAACCTTGCCGCCGCTCTTCTCCTGTTTGTGCCAGATCAAGCCATTTCCCGTCGGTGAGCGGTTGCAGATCACCGGATTTCAGGGCAAAAACAGCGAAAGGCGTGCCGGCCGCAGCCCAGAGAACTTCATACTGTCGTAAATCCTGATCCAGGATGGTCAACAGGGGCTCAAGGTGGCCTACCGGCGGGATGCCGCCAATGGCATAGCCAACACGCTCTTTCACATATCTGCCATCGGCCCGGACCAGCTTGAGACCTGTCGCGGTCTCGATTTTTTTCAGATCGACACGATGCGTGCCGCAGGCAATGATCAGAACCGGCAGATCGCTGTCCGCCTCTCTAAAGATAAGGGCTTTAGCGATCTGCGCCACCTCGCAGCCAATGCTCAGAGCGGCCTCCTCTGCCGTTCGGCACGAGCCCGGCAATTCTCTGACGGTGCAGGCAAAACCTTTTGCCGCAAGGAAATCCTGCACCCGTTGTGCACTGTTGGTCAATACCGCCATCAGAGGTCCGTTTTTGGTAAAGTTGGAGAAGGTTTTGTCCGAAAACACCTTGCGCTGCTTTTCAACCACCCCTCAGGAGATCATCCCAGGGTGTACATATCGTTGAGTATAGTATAATATACCACGGTGAGAGTCATCAGCCAAATCAGTCATTGAGACAGATTCCTCTCAAGCATACCCTAAGGAAAAAATACCATGAACGAGATTGAAATTACCAAAACCCTCAGCATTTCCGCCTCGGAGGTCGAGATAAATCCCATCCGCGCCCAAGGCTCGGGCGGCCAGAATGTCAACAAGGTCTCCAATGCTGTGCACCT
>JAUYSF010000027.1 GCA_030696435.1 Desulfoprunum sp.
CGGTGGGTTTCAGATGTCATTCAGATGACTCCAGATCTATTAGTCGATGATGTTTAGTGTTTCTGATGTCTTAATATCCTTGTATAAACCTGAAGTGGATTCAATAGTCAAGACACAACCTGTCCGGAAATATGGGGGTTAACACAGTCTCTTTCCTGGGGATCCACGATTTCCCGCCTACCCCTACCAAAGATTCAAATTGACAAGCCCCGGTCAACGCAGAATAATACCGCCATTCTCCGACTCAGGTCCTCCCTCTGACAGAAGGCACATAATGGAAATCCTCTCTCCCCGGCAAACCGAGATCCTCGCCCTGGCCCGTGAAAGCGGCAGGGTCGATGTGGAAGAACTGGCAGTCTCCTTCAAGGTCTCGTCGCAGACCATCCGCAAGGACCTCAACGATCTCTGCGAAAAACAGTTGCTCCAGCGCATCCACGGCGGCGCCATTGTCGGCTCGGGCATTGAGAATGTCAGCTACGAGGCCAGGCGTCTGCTGGCCCCGGACAGCAAACGGGCTATCGGTCTGCGGGCCGCCCAGCTCATCCCGGACAACAGCTCCATGCTCATCAATATCGGCACCACCACCGAGCAGGTCGCCCACGCCCTGAAAGACCATCGCGGCCTCCTGGTGATCACCAATAATGTCAACGCGGTGGGCATTATGAAAAATTTCCTCGGCATCGAACTGATTATTGCCGGAGGGCAGGTGCGTCGCTCGGACGGCGGCATCATCGGGGGGGCGGCGGTCGATTTCATCAACCAGTTCAAGGTTGATTATGCGGTTATCGGGGTCTCGGCCATCGATGAGGACGGTTCCCTGCTCGACTATGATTTCAGCGAGGTTCGGGTGGCCCAGGCCATCATCGCCAATGCTCGGCACGTCATCCTGGTGGCCGATCTGATGAAACTCGAACGCAAGGCCCCGTTCCGCATCGGCCATATCTCCCAAATCAATACTTTGGTCACCGACGGCGACTTACCCCAGAGACTGCAGGCCATCTGCAAGGAACATGAAGTCCGGGTCTTTATTGCCCAGCCATAATGACCATCCTCCTGCCAGGCGGTATCCCGGCCTTTTTTATCTTCACTTCCAAAGTGATAACATACTTTAATTACAGATATAATATCTTAACTTTCGCCTCTTCAGAAGAAAAGCCCTCCGCCCTAGAGTTTTCACTTGAAACTGTGTTTGATTTCGATTAAAGCATTTTTATTGGTACATTCGAAACCTGTGAAGGTTTTATTCGAAACACCCTGACTGGTTTGACAAACAGTCAATTGCACGGAGGTGTTCTGCATGCCGACCCCTGTATTTGACCTGGCAATCGTAGGCGGAGGGATCAACGGTTGCGGTATTGCGCGTGATGCGGCCGGCCGGGGACTCTCGGTCCTGCTCTGCGAACAGGACGACCTGGCGAACGGCACCTCCTCAGCCAGCACCAAACTCATCCATGGCGGCCTGCGTTACCTCGAATACTATGAATTCCGGCTGGTCAGAGAGGCACTACGGGAGCGCGAGGTCCTGCTCCGAGCCGCCCCCCATATCATCTGGCCACTACGTTTCATCCTGCCCCACCACAAGGGATTGCGTCCGGCCTGGCTGATCCGCCTCGGACTCTTCCTCTACGACCATCTGGGCGGGCGGGTACTCCTGCCTCCAACCAGCAGTGTCAATCTCCTTAAAGACGAGGCCGGCCTGCCGCTGAAACCGATGTTCACCAAGGGATTTGAATACTCCGACTGCTGGGTCATGGATGGCAGGCTGGTGGCCCTCAACGCCATGGACGCCGCAGCCAAGGGCGCCGATATCAGGGTGCGCACCCCCTGTGTCACGGCCACTCGCAACGGCGATATCTGGACCCTGCAACTCGACGACAAGAACACCGGTAAAAAGAGCAGCGCCCAGGCCAGAATATTGGTCAACGCCACCGGCCCCTGGCTCGACAGCTTTCTTACCCATACCAGCCATCAGGATTCCGGTGAACAGATCCGGATGGTCAAGGGCAGCCATATCATCGTCAGAAAACTCTTCGACCATGGCCGAGCCTACCTCTTTCAAAACGCCGACGGTCGAATCATCTTCGCCATCCCCTATGAACAGGAGTTCACCCTGATCGGCACCACCGACGTCGACTTTACCGGCGAACCCGGCAAGGTCAACATCACCCCGGAAGAGACGGACTACCTGTGTCGGGCGGCCAGCGAATATTTCACCAAACAGGTGACCCCAGACAATGTAGTCAGCAGCTATGCCGGCATCCGCCCCCTGTTCGATGACGGCAAGAGCGATGCCAAGGCCGCTACCCGCGATTATGTGCTCAAACTTGATACAGGCGGCAGCAGTGAAGCCCCTCTCCTCTCGATCTACGGTGGCAAGATCACCACCTATCGCAAACTCGCCGAGGCCGTCCTGCAAAAACTCCAACCCTTCCTGCCGCCTATGGGTCCGGCCTGGACCGAACACCAGCATCTGCCGGGTGGTGATTTCGCCCCGAGCCTCTTCAACCATGAGGTCAACCGGCTGCAGGCCGTCTGCTCGCTGCTGCAAAAAAAGCATGCGCGTCGACTGGTCAGAACCTATGGCACCAGAGCCTTTGCTATGGTACAAAGTTTCAAGATAGCTTCTGATTTCGGCATCTGCTTCGGGGATTGCCTGTATCAATTCGAGGTAGTCTACCTGATGCAGAACGAATGGGCCCAAACCGCCGAAGATGTCCTCTGGCGCCGTACCAACATGGGCCTCTTCCTGACAGACGAGGAGCGCCGAAATCTCGACGTCTGGATGAAAGAACACCCGATCCACGGCAGTACACAGGCTTCCCCTACGCAACGAGGATAAGTAGATGCAACTCGAGCTCCAGAATGTTTCCAAAAAAGTCGGGAATTCCTTCCATATCTCCGACGTCTCCCTCACCTTTACCGCCGGCACCCTGAATATCCTCCTGGGACCGACGCTCTCGGGTAAGACCTCCTTGATGCGGCTCATGGCCGGGCTTGACCAGCCGACCACCGGCAGGATCGTCGTCGATGGCCGTGACGTTACCGGCATGGCCGTGCAGAAACGTAAGGTGGCCATGGTCTACCAGCAGTTCATCAACTATCCCAACCTCTCGGTCTATGAGAATATCGCCTCACCCCTGCGCATCGCCAAGGCCCCGAAGGCGGAGATTGACCGGACTGTCTACGAAATCGCCAAGATGCTCAAACTCACCGATATGCTCGGCCGCTCGCCCCAGGAACTGTCCGGCGGCCAACAGCAACGCACGGCACTCGCCAGGGCTCTGGCCAAGGGCGCCGAGCTGGTGCTCCTTGATGAGCCCCTGGCCAATCTCGACTATAAGCTCCGGGAGGAACTGCGCGAGGAGCTGCCTCGCATCTTCTCGGCCACCGGCGCAATCTTTGTCTACGCCACTACCGAGCCCTCCGAGGCCCTGCTCCTTGGCGGCAACACCGCCACCCTGCACCAGGGCCGGGTGAGCCAGTTCGGCCCGACCATCGAGGTCTTTAGGCGACCTGCAAATATCATCACCGCCCAGACCTTTTCCGATCCGCCGATGAATATCCTGCGGGTGACCAAACTCATCTTCACGATGCT
>JAUYSF010000034.1 GCA_030696435.1 Desulfoprunum sp.
CACCATCGAAGACAATAAGATCGAGCATATCAAGGACCAGCTGGGACAACCCTCTGAAGAAAAAAAGAAAAAGCCTCGGAAGCAGCCAGCCTAAAAGGATCTCACTGGCGAACATAAAAGGGGAATACAGATTGCGGCTGCAACCTGTATTCCCCTTTTGTCTTTCTGAACTCTACAATCCAGTGTCTTAAAATATCTTATTTTTTGTAATTATAGGGAATTACGCTTAATCACCTGCTTTCTCCGATTCAAGGTGATTCATCCTCGTCGCTTGCTCCTGCCATCTAGAACCAAAGAAATCAATAATCCCTTTTGCGGCAATATCATGCGCCAGTGCGCTTGGATGAGGGTCCAGCTTATTTGCCCACAGTTTTTCCAGATGATCATCGAATGATGAATATGCTCCACGTAGGTCGAGACAAGGAATATTGCGATTCTCGCATATTTTCATGATGCGTTCGTGCATGAAAGCAAACGGATATCCTTGTATCGGGTACGCAGCATGTGGAAACAGAACAATCCCAGATGGTACGCCGATATCCTTTATCCCATCAAGCAACTGCGCCAAACGCTCATTTGATTTGTTTGTGGACAATGAATTCTCATCAACAAACAAACCTCTGATATGCTGATCAAATCCTTTGATTTTGCCATAGCTCAGATAGAGTTGCCTCCAACCTCTCTGGACAAAATAATAGAGGGCAGAGTTTTTTTGCAATTTACTGTGCCAGTAATGATTGCTCAGCAGTTCGGGTGCTATTACATCCTTAACCTGGCCCATGAAATCCATGTCATTTATGAACCACTGATAGAGGATAAAATCCGGATGCAAGCCCTCGACAAAGGGTAAGGACCGGATATGTTCCGGGAGGTCGTGACCACATGCACCAAGGTTGATCACCTCAAAACTCTGTCCCGGAAAAGCCGCATCCATTCGCTGTTCAACCAGATCAGTATATCGCAGTGGATAAGGATAAACCCCCTGCCCAAAGGTGATCGAATCGCCTATAACAACAATTCTGAATTTTCTACCTTTCTTGAGCTCGAATTCCTTACCGCGATATTTGTACGAATTCCTTTCATTCGCGAACAATTTATACGATTTATTATAAAAATAATTCTCCCCTGAAGATGTGGACAAGGCATCACGAAAATAGAAGCGGGTGGCATATTCCGCCAGGAGAACAAAGATACAAAGAGACAGGCAGACAATTATAGTCGACCAGTAATAGTACGCCAGCGCACTCCAGGCACTGCGATTGACTCGATTCGCATGCTGCAGCGCCAATTTTGAGGCTAACGGTACAAGAACGATATTCCCCAAAATGAGAGTGCTCAGGAGAGACCACAATAAAGCTCGCCATACTAGAGCACGCAAAACCGTATACCTCACAAAGTCATCACTCAGCCGTAATAGGAGTACTGACGGGATCTGGGGGTCTATTGGTATGTTATGCAAGACATCGTCCTGCTCAACCGCATTTCTCTTTTCATTCAGTGCTATGAAAAAATTCCCCACAGCATTACCGGGAACCTCAATAACGGCCAGTTGGTTTGAAAAAAAGGTAGTGTAGACCTCGACTCCTGTTATGTCGAATTTGCCATGCCCCTTATCAAATCTAACGACATAGTCTCGAGGTTTGTCTTTGAAATAGAGCAGGTTCAGGTACAGGCGCTGATCCCCCTTTACAGTCTTAATAGCGAGCGTTAGCGCCTTTGCATTATCCTCTTTGCCTTGTATCACAGGAACAATTTCCGCTGTATTGGAGCTGTATCCCGATAAATGGATGACGAGACCTTCCGGTCGTAATGGGGCAAGGGCGAGCAGGATAAAAAGCTGGATAAAATAGAGCGGCACACATTGAAGACGGAGAAATGGCCTTGCCGTACCTTTCAACTTGTAATATGCCGTATATACAAGCCAAAAAAGAATAAGATCAATAATGACACATTGTACGACAGATACGTTTCCGAGAAAAAACATAGCGTATTAATTCAATAGCACTGAAATATTTAGGATTTACCATTGCGTTGTCAAGAGAGGCAATCCAACAAGCTAACCCTGCACAACCGTTTCATACCGCAATACATTCAATCCAATTGAAACTCTTGCCGCCAGTCATCTTTATCCTGCCACACAGGTTGTTCCTTTTTCGCAAACAGATGATCACCCAGAACCAGATAATCCATTTCAGTTCGCATAAAGCATCGGTAGGCATCCTCAGGGGTGCAGACAATCGGTTCGCCGCGGACATTAAAGCTTGTATTGACCAGAAGAGCATAGCCTGTTTTTTCTTTGAAATGTTGGAGTAGCGTCCAGTATTTCATGTTGGTCGTTTTGCTGACCGTCTGTATTCTGGCTGAATAATCCACATGGGTTACAGCCGGAATATCGGACCGGAGATGATAAAGACGTGTGTAGAGATCCTGTTGCTCAGAGTTGTCCGGCAAGGCACAGCACCGTGTTTCACGCACCGGCGCTACCAGGAGCATGTACGGAGAAGGGCAATCCAGATCAAAATATTCTCCGCGATCCTCCTCTAGTACGGAAGGAGCAAACGGTCTGAATCCTTCGCGATATTTGATCTTCAGATTGAGCTTTTTCTGCATATCCGGGTCACAGGGATTGCCGAGAATACTCCTGTTCCCCAGTGCTCTCGGGCCGTATTCCATCCTTCCCTGGAACCAGCCAATCACATTCCCTTCCGATAAAAGTCCCGCAACTTCAGGACAAAGCACCTCAAAGTCAACAAACTCATGAAAAGGCGCACAATATCTTTTGGCCATCCGTTGGATATCCCGAGCGCTGAATTCCGGCCCGAGATAGCTCCCCCGCATCGCGTCGAGGCCCACTGCAGGTGTCTTTCTGGCCGTACCAAGACCAATATGCCAAGCGGCATATGCCGCCCCCAATGCTCCACCGGCATCACCAGCCGCTGGTTGAATCCAGACGTTTTCAAATGTGTTTCGTCGCAGCAGTTTGCCGTTGGCAACGCAGTTCAGGGCGACGCCACCGGCCATGACAAGGTTTCGGCAACCGGTCACGTTTTTCGCCGTCTCTGCCAGCAAAAAGACAATGTCCTCGGTTACCTCTTGAATTGCCAGGGCCATATCCATATGCACCTGATCCAAGCCACTTTCCGAGGCTCTACGAGGGATATTGAACAGTTTTTCCCATTTACTGTCATGGCACATCGTCAAGCCAACAGCATAGTTGAAATAATCCATGTTCAATATAAATGAACCGTCCTCACGAACATCGATCAACTCATCGACAATACACTTTTTAAAGCGCTGGGTATTCTGGGAGTCACGGTGGCCGTAGGGAGCGAGTCCCATCAGTTTGTACTCTCCACTGTTGACCTTAAAACCGCAATAATAGGTAAAAGCAGAATAAAGCAACCCCAGTGAATGGGGGAAATTCAACTCTTTCAGGACCTCTATCTGGTGTCCCTGGCCTTTGCCGATGGTCGTTGTGGCCCACTCCCCCACGCCATCTATGGTCAATATCGCAGCTTCCTCAAAAGGCGAGGGGAAAAATGCACTGGCAGCATGGGAAAGATGGTGTTCGGGGAAGACAAAATCAGGACTTCCCTTGCCGATCCTGGCCATTTCGTCTTTTAGCATTTTTCGCATAAAGACTTTCTCTTTGACCCAGACAGGCATTGCCGAGAGAAAGCTTTTCAGCCCTTTCGGGGCAAAAGAATGATAGGTCTCCAGCAACCGCTCGAACTTCAGCAATGGCTTATCGTAAAATGCAACAATATCGATGGCATCGACGTCTAAAAACGATTCCTCGAGGACATATCGGACAGCGTTGTGTGGAAATGAGCTGTCGTGCTTGATTCGGGTAAACCTTTCTTCTTGTGCTGCGGCAATAATCTCTCCATCAACGATGAGTGCGGCTGCACTGTCATGGTAGTATGAAGATATGCCCAAAATCACGTCGGACATATAATTTTCCCGTTTAGAAAAGGGTGTAAATAAATGGTGCTATGGCAGAACCAGCGGTAAATACAATGAGTGAACCCAATATCAAGAGAATTGCAACTGCTGGAACAAGCCAGAACTTTTTGCGTACTTTGAAAAATCCCCAGATGTCTCTTAAAAATTCCATCAACGCCCCCCATCAATATGGTTTATGAATATCTTCCGTTGAATATGTATGGTCTCTTTCTGTAAAAACGGATTGCCGATTGGCCTTCCATTTTTTTAACTGCATGCTATCGCCCCCTGCTAGTCTTCTCATGAGAGCTACAGGATAGACAATAGTGATAAAAATCAAAGACATCACAACCTTTGTCATGAATGTCCCCAAGACAGCTGAAAAGCCAAGCCATATCTTGGCTACCGGTGCGTAGAAACGTGGCCAGATCATATTCATGAGCAATAGACCTATGGCCGCAATGAGGTACATATCTCTGTGTGACGCCAGAAAAGCCAGCAACCCTAGCAATACCATAGCCATGCCAGTGTCAGTTGCCTGGTTCGTACTGATTTTCACCGGTAGATAGCTCATTTTTTTATTCTTTGTATCAACCATTTTGGCCTTCACATAAAAGAAATTTGTTAGTCAACAACCGCCTCCCAGAGTATCGGTTGACAGCTTATTACCACATGCAGTTTTGCCGGGACCAGCGGTACTGCCTCCTTCCCGAAATTGACGGAGATCATATTCGATTCTCGCTTCAAGAGCATCACATTATTCTATTGCCTCTTCAGTCACTGAGAGAGACAACAGGACTACGCACCAAAGGAGCAGGTTCGCGTTGGGCTGCACATCATTTCCAAATCTAAAATTCCAATACTCTCTGAGTGGTTGTGCTGTTCTTTGGCAATCGCCCCGCATTCTATTCGACGCAGCCGTACTATCCGACCACTTGTGATAAGCACCGGGGACGGCAGCGGAGGCAGAGGTTTGATGCAGCGGATTCACGGCCTGCTGATGGAGAGCAATTCGCCCTGCTCGTATTTTTTTCTGACTTTGAGTTCTGCATGTTGGTCGTACAGCAACCAAAAGAGGTTGCTTATCACGCTGTAGCGAACGGGAAAGGCGCTGAAGAGTTGCGCGGTGTCCTTCCGTTGTTCCTTGACCAGTTCAATCTTAGCCAGGTTGACCAGCATCTCCGAATCGTCAATGCTCCCCACCCGCATCCGCCACATCCACGGGAAAAAGAGATTGACCTTCTTGGAAATATTTTCAGATTCGGGCAGGGCCACCTCATTGAAACCGTCGATGTTGAGAATAAGATCAAAATGAGCGCCCAGAGAGAGAAAATAGCTCAGGGCAAGCAGTTGCTGCGGCTGCTTGTAGCCACCGACGGCCACGGCATGAACGATGATTTTCTTGTCTTTGAGCGGCGGCAGGGTGCGCAGCTGATCCTCCAGATACCCTTTGCTTGAGGCGACCGAGCTCCCGTAGGCAAAGGAGCCGCCGGTCACCAGGACGATATAGTTATCCGCTGTCTTGGCAGTAACTGGGGCCGTGGGGTTGTCCGGGCCCCACCTGCCCACGAACCCGTATCAGAGCAGTCGGAACGGGACTTATTAAGAACAACGCCCACTTGTTGACTTCAATTTCATCGCAAACAAGGAAATATCCGAGATAGTTATATTTGTCGGTCATATTCACAAGATACTTTCATGTTGAATTGATTGAGGGGCATTAGTTTTCTTGAATTTCGAGGCAATTTTTTGTAAATGTCTCTCATCCACCATTTCAAGCAGTACAATAAGGGATTGCCCCTCACACTCGAATTATTCCAGTAATCCATTTTATGAGTTACGCATGAGAAAAAGCCCGGCAGGTCGCCCCCCTAAGTTTTCAGAACCATCCAGGCCCGTGACAGTCACACTGCCCGAACGAATACTGGCCAAATTGCAGCTCGTTGACAATGACCGAGGCCTGGCGATAGCGAAGATCGTTGATTCATCCATTTCTAACGGTGATTTGAGCCCATCTTTACTGGAAATTATCAAAGTATGTGATGGGCAGGGTCTTATTGTCATTGGTTTTTCGCAAGCTCTTTCGCGAATACCAGGCATTCAGCTCGCTGAGATTTCACCATCGAGGTATCTTATTTCAGTACAAACGGGGACTTCTGTCGATTTCCTTGAGCTTGCCATTCTTGATCTTATTGACCGAATGCCAGCAAGCGAGGTATCAGAAATCCGCTTGCTGCTCAAACTCCGTGAAACACTCAAAACAATACGGCTCAAGCAAGGAGTAACGAAGGCTGAAATACTGTTCGTGCCGACAGATTGAGAGTGGCCAGCAATCTCTCCACCAAATTCTGTTCAAAAGATCTATCCTGCCGTCTTTTCGTCGATATCTCACCAAAAACGATAAGTTTAATTATAACGTCGACTTACGCATTGCATTTCAACGTATAAATCATTTTGATTTTTGTTGAGAAATTCTCATTCTCATCCCCCCAAAGAAGCTGGTAACAGCCTGTTACATTTTTTCATGAAAATCAATCAAAACTTGATTTTCTACTTAGAAATATTCAACTCGTCAGTTGAACATTGTCCTTCTGGTATGGTGAGTTTCACACATGAGATGTTGCTCCATGATGCATTAGTTGGAGGTGAAGCCATGACCAATCTTTGGCAGCTATACCACTTTGCCACTACTGACCTGCTGTGCAAAGGCATCGACAAATCTTGGATGGCATTCCAGCATCCATTTATTGAAAGACAATCCATGTGTGGTCAGGGAATAGTAACTGAGAAGCCCGAAATGCAACAGATTCATATGTTGCATTTCGGGCCATTTATTAGACAGGAATAGACAGCGTGTCTATAACCAAAATATAGGCAAAGCCGGGAGGATTATCGGATGATGCGCCTTTGATCCTGCACCGGCATATTCCTTTGTAATTACCAGGAATTGAACAGAAGAAATCTTTGTTCGGGTAAAAGTATTTTCTTTAAAATCAATACCATATTGTTACAGTAGGA
>JAUYSF010000036.1 GCA_030696435.1 Desulfoprunum sp.
ACTCCTATTTTGCGGCCAGGAACAAGGCGGACTATCTTCTCACTCTGCAGCGCAACTTCCGCTCCCATCCCCTCCTGGTGGCGGCGGTCAACAGGTTGTTCGCCGGCGCTCGACCCTTCGCCTTCCCCGACGAGATCATGCCCTACCAGCCTGTGGAGGCGGCCAGGACGGCTGAGAATGGCGCGCTGTTTCAAGGCGACAAGGCCCTCGATCCACTGCTGTACTGCCATCTCCCGGCCCCGGAGGGCGAAGAGGGCAAGCGCTGGAGCTCCGGCAGGGCCGCCGAACATATCCAGGATTTTGTGGTCCGGGAAATCGGCCGTCTGCTCGGCGGCGAAACCCCGGTCCAGATCAGGAAAGAAGGTGTCGACCGGTTACTGCAGCCCCGCGATATCGCCATCCTGGTGCGCAGCAACAAGCATGCCGCGGCCTACCAGAGGGCCTTGATGCACCAGGGTATCCCGGCGGTGGTCGCCAGTCGCCAGTCGGTCTTTGCCACTGCCGAATGTGCCGATATCCTCCGTCTGCTCCAGGCCATTCATGAGCCAGGCGATCTGCGGCTGCAAAAAGCCGCCATGACCTGCAGCTGGTTCGGTCTGAATGGCCGGCAACTGCAGGAGATCTGGCTCGACGAAGAGGCCTTCGATCGCTGGCACCTGCGCTTTCAGTCCTATGCCCAGTTGTGGCAGGAGCAGGGTTTTATGACCATGATGAGCACTCTGCTGCGACAAGAACAGGTCTTTACTCACCTGGCGGGTCAAGAGCTGGCCGAGCGCCGCATCTCCAATATCTCCCATCTTCTGGAGCTCATCCAGGAGGCGACCGCAAACGACGATCTCGGCCCGATTCAGACCCTGCAGTGGTTACAGGCGATACGGACGAGCGGCGAGACTGCCGAGGAGTTTGAACTGCGCCTGGAAAGCGACGAGGAGGCGGTGCAGGTGGTCACCATGCACAGTGCCAAGGGGCTCGAATACCCGGTGGTCTTCTGTCCCTCTCTCTGGTACCGCCGCAATGTCGGCAAGACCGAGAAAGACCTGGTGATCTTTCACGATGAGGACAAAAATCTCCGGGTCGATCTGGGCTCGGCGGAATTCGCCCGCCGCAGGCAGGAGGCCGAACAGGATGAACTGTCCGAAGAGCTGCGCCTGCTCTATGTCGCAGTCACCCGTGCCAAACTGCGCTGTTATATCATCTGGGCCGATGTCAAGGGCGTTATGAATATCGAGGATTCGTTCTTCTCGGCCCTCGGTTTGCGCCTCTTTCCAGAAGGGCTGGTAGAGCAGAACGAGCAGGTCGGCAGGCTGCAGACCATGGCGGAGGACGAGGGTGTGGCCTGGCAAATGATCGAGCCGGAGGATGCGGCCGTTCAGCCGGTCAAGACGGGCGCTGATGCGGTCCCGCTCAATTGTCGGCAGACCTCGCAGCGCTCCTTGCAGACCATCTGGCAGATGTCGAGCTATTCGGCCCTGGCCTCCCAGAGCAGGCATGAAGAGGAAGGCATCGGCGAGGGCACGGAGCGTCCCGTGCCACTCGCGCCATCAGGCGGGAAACTGATCGCGGCGGCAGGTCTGCCGGCCGGGGCCCATTTCGGCAATGCCGTCCATGATCTCCTGGAGACTGAGGCCTTTCAGGCGCTTGCGGTGGGGGCAGATATTTCCGAGCGGCTTGAAGCTCTGAAAAGGTGTTACGGACTGCAGATGGATAATGGCCAAATGAATCTCCTCCTGCAGAATGCCGTGTGCTCGCCGTTGCAGCCAGAAAAAGTGGCCGGCCGCAGTTTCAATCTGGCTAAACTGGACCCTCGACGGCAGCTCAAGGAGATGCCCTTTTATTTTCATCTGGGTCGAACCACGACCAGGCGAATCAATGAGATTTTGGCCCCTGATCCGGCCGTGCTACCGCTTTCCCACCGCGAGATGCAGGGCTATCTCACCGGCTTTGTCGATCTGGTCTGCGAGCATGAAGGGCTGTTCTATATCATCGATTACAAGACCAACAACCTGGGTGAGAGGCAGGCCGACTATGTCCCCGCCTCGCTCCTGGAGGCGATGCGCCTGCATAACTACGGTCTGCAATACTGGCTCTATACCCTGATGCTGCACCGCTATCTCGGCAATTCTCTGCCGGACTATGAGTATGACCGGCACTTCGGCGGAATCATGTATCTCTTTGTCAGGGGTATGAATCCGGCGATACCCGGCAGCGGGGTCTTCCATGCCCGGCCCGACGCTGAGCGCCTGCGTGAGCTTGACTGCTGTCTGGGAGGTGAGATATGACAACGAACGTCTTCATTCCCGGCCTTCTCGACCGGCATTTCGCCGACTTTTTGACGGCCAGATCCGGACTGAACGGGGAGGCTGCTGGCGTCTTCCAGCATATTGTCGCAGATCTTTCGGCCGCCATGGCCGCCGGCCATGTCTGTCTGCCGGTCTCCGGGGAGGAAGCAGAGGTGTTGCGCCAATCACCCCTGATTTCAACCGGTGCCCTGACCCCGTTGGTCCTTCATGGTGGGCGTCTCTATCTGCACAGATATTTCACGTATGAACACCGGCTGGCGGCCCAACTCCTTGAACTCTCCGAACGCAGTTATGAAGTCGACAATCTGGCGGGGCTGCTCGACAGCTTTTTTACGTTAGAAGATGGCGAAACGGATTGGCAGCGCCAAGCCGCCGAGGTGGCTCTGCAGTGGGCGCTCTGTATTGTCACCGGCGGACCGGGGACCGGCAAGACCTATACGGTCGCCAAGATCATTGCCCTGCTGCTGAAGGCCTACGGGCCGGGCCTGCGCCTGGCCCTGGCGGCGCCTACCGGCAAGGCAGCGATGCGCTTGCGGGAATCGCTCGGCCGGGGGTTGGCTGATCTCGCTCTACCCGCTGATCTTGCTAGCGCCGTTCCCGCGGGGGCCTCGACCCTGCACCGCCTGCTCGGGGTGCGGCCCGATTCACCGGCATTCCGCCATGGGGCCGATAATCCGCTGCCCTACGATGTGGTGGTGGTCGACGAGGCCTCCATGGTCGATCTGGCCATGATGAGTAAACTGGTCGATGCCTTGCCGCCGGGTGCCCGCCTTATCCTCTTGGGGGATAGAGATCAGCTGGCCTCGGTCGAGTCGGGGGCGGTGCTGGCCGACTGCAGCCGAGCCCTGCCGGATAATACCGTCGAACTGCAGCGGACCTTTCGCTTTGACGCCGGTATCAAAAGACTGGCCAGTCTGGTGAATGAACAGAATGCGGCCCAGGCCTGGCGGCTCCTTGAAACAGGCGAATTCGCCAATGTCCGTCTTGTCAGGGGGCCTTCGCTGCAACATGCCGTGGACCGCTACTTCGAGTATATGCGGATGGTTGCTGAAGTGAGCGATGAAGCGCATTACCCGCAGGTCTTTGCCCTGTTCAATCGCTTCCGGATCCTCTGTGCCGTACGGCAGGGAGCGCGGGGAGTGATCGCCGTCAACCAGGCAATCGAGCGGGGACTGCAGGCCCGTGGTTGCAGGAGCTCTACGGAGGAAACCTGGTATCCCGGTCGACCGGTTCTGATCACCTGCAACGACTACAGCCTCGACCTCTTCAACGGCGATATCGGCATTTGCCTGCCCGATCCCACCAAAGAGGGCAGGATCAAGGTCTGGTTCGAGCGTCCCGACGGCCACCTCCGCAGTTTCCTGTCCTACCGGCTGCCCCAGTGTGAGACGGTCTTCGCCATGACAATCCATAAGAGCCAGGGCTCGGAGTTTGACGAGGTGCTGATCGTTCTGCCGGATCAGGACAACCCGGTGCTCAGTCGGGAGCTGGTCTACACCGCTATAACCCGGGCGAAAAAAGAGGTCGCGATCCTGGCGGAAGAGGAAATCCTCCAGGCTGCGCTGGGCCGGTCAATCGAGCGTGCAAGTGGTTTGGCTGAGATGCTCTGCCAGGGCATGGGTGTCGATTAATACACCAGATCTCCGCAGGATTTGTGGGGCAATTTTTATGGGATATTGGAGGGCTTGATAATGATAACCATCTGTCGCGCCGAGCTGAAAGATGCCGAAGATATTCTGGCGCTGCAAAAGCTGGCCTACCAATCGGAGGCCAGGCTCTATAACGACTGGTCGCTGCCGCCGCTCAGACAATCCCTTGAGTCGCTGCTTGAGGAATTTGGCGAATCCGTTGTGCTCAAGGCCGTGTCGAACGGGCGCATAGTCGGGTCGGTACGGGCCAAAGCGACTCTTGAGGTCTGTGCGATTGGTAGGCTGGTGGTCCATCCCGATTTCCAGGGCCAGGGCATCGGCTCACAGCTCCTGAAATCTATCGAAGTCGAATTCCCCGAGGTCTCCAGATACGAACTCTTCACCGGCAGCAAGAGCGAGGCGAATATCCGCCTCTATCAGCGCCACGGCTACGAGATCAGCCGTACTCAAAGGCTTTCGCCGGCCGTGCTTCTGGTCTTCCTGAGAAAACCCCTTGACTTTGGAGGCTCTTGTACGTACGATTTTACGTACGAAAAGGAGGTGTAATAATGACGACGCTTACTGCGACGGAAGCAAGAAAATGCCTATATAGTTTAGTCGATGATGTGGCGGAATCTCATGTCCCAATCCAGATTGTGGGCAAAAGAAATTCCGCGGTCCTCATCTCCGAAGAAGACTGGCGGGCAATCCAGGAAACCTTGTACCTGACATCGATACCGGGAATGCGCGAATCCATAACAGAGGGAATGAAGACCCCTGCAGGGGAGTGTGACGAGGTGTTGGAGTGGTAGACTGGCATCTCGTCTTCACCAAACAGGCGGTGAAAGATGCCAAAAAGATTGCTCAGTCGGGGCTTAAACCACAAGCCGAGCGATTGCTCGAAATCCTGAAAAACAATCCCTATCAAAACCCGCCACCCTACGAAAAGCTCCTCGGCGACCTTTCCGGCGCCTGTTCGAGAAGGATTAATATACAACATCGGCTCGTGTATCAGATTCTCGACGATATTCAGACGGTTAAGGTTATAAGAATGTGGTCACATTATGAATAGAAGGGGGGACGCTTATGAATATAAACCCATCCCCTTTATGCCCGCCTTGAGCAGGGAAATTATGGCGACTGTGAGCCGGTCGGGGAAGGCTTAAGCGAGCTGCGTATGTTCTTTGGTGCTGGTTATCGGGTTTACTTCGGAGAAGACGCTGACAACATCGTTGTCCTGTTATGCGGGGGCGACAAGGGAAGCCAGAAACAAGACATCAAACAGGCAAAGCCTATTGGCGGAAGTATTTGACCCATGAAAAATTATAGAGAGTTCACAGACGTTGAGGAAACTTATTTCCGAGATCATCCAGATGAGATTGACGATTACATCAACCTCATTTTTGAAGAGTATGCCCAAGACAGCGACACAGGGGCTTTGCTCTCTTCGTTGCGCGTTTTAAGCCGCGTCAAAGGTGTGACCAAAATAGCAGAAGAGTCCGGTTTAAGCCGGAAAGGCGTACAAAAAGCTCTTTCCGAAAAAGGCAATCCTGCGCTTGCCAGTGTTAACGCCATTATGCACGCCATGGGTTACCGGCTGTCACCGCAGAAATTAAATGCCTAAAAAGTTCGACTCATAGTACGCGCGCTTTACGCCCAGTAATTCCGAACAACGTATGTTGACTTCCAAAATCTGAGAATTAAAAATATCTGCCTCCATTTCCTGTCGCGGTGATGAGCTGCGGGGCGTGCGTTAGAATCAGATTCTTTTCTCGAATCGCTTGAACTGTCTTTAATGAGAGCAGTGAAACGATGGAAAGCCGGGCGAAAGAAGAATACGGACAAATAGGTATAGTGCCCATTTAATTCCCATTTCGCCTTGTATTTACTCGCCGTGCATGTTTTGTGATTAGAGCATGTATAAAAAATGAGCGAAGCCAGCTGCTTGGCTTCCCCAGATTTGTTTTAAGTTCAGATATACAGGGGCATTTCATGACACAACCGGAAGAATGGACCTCGCGCGGGCTT
>JAUYSF010000374.1 GCA_030696435.1 Desulfoprunum sp.
AAAGAGTGGATTGACAAGCGGATGCGTGGAATTGCCGTCCGTCAGGACTTGACTGACGAGTGGAAAACTCGTGGGGCCAAGACCAGCCTGGAATATGCGATACTGACCAATGAGATCATGCAGGGGGCTTTTGATTTGAAAGTGGATGAGTACAGGCAGGTGAAAGGGTTGTCACGAGAGAACCTGCGCGACCATATGACCGACATTGAGCTGATTCTGACCATGCTTGGCGAGGCAACCACCACCAAACTGCATCGTGATCGGGATTCTCAGGGGATTGAACCGCTGAAGAAGGATGCCCAGGAAGGCGGCGCGGTTGCGGGCAGCACCCGCAGGGACATTGAAAAACGATCCGGCAAACCAGTGGTGACGGGCGAGAATTTCAAGGGTTTGACCGGTAAAAGGAAGAAGAAAATAACGTAGGGCTATCGGGTAGGCGCACATGACCTGTGACCGAATTTGCCATCGGTGGTGAACGTCCGATAGACCGAGCACCCGTCGTGCGCCCCTACGATCATAATGTGGATACTGAAAAGGAATTACCATGGATAAGCTGAAAATGCAGAGTCCCAATCTGGTGGACGCCAATATCGATAAAATTGCTGCATTGTTTCCTAACTGCATTACCGAAGATCGGGATGAAAACGGCAGAGTGCGTCGAGTGGTGGATTTTGACCAGTTGCGCCAGGAGCTTTCAGACAATCTGGTGGAAGGACCACAAGAGCGATATACCTTGACTTGGCCGGGTAAAAATGAGGCGATTTTGACCGCCAACGCGCCGATTGCCAAGACCCTGCGTCCCAGTGAAGAGGAGAGTGTTGATTTTGAGAATACCAGGAATCTCTTTATCGAAGGAGACAATCTGGATGTGCTTAAATTGCTTCAGGAAACCTATCTGAACAAGGTTAAGTTGATTTATATCGATCCGCCGTATAACACCGGCAATGATTTCATTTATGAAGATGATTTTGCGGAAAATACGGAAGCCTTTCTTCAGCGCTCCAATCAAAAAGATGCGGAAGGTAATCGTCTTGTTGCCAATACCGAGGCAAATGGACGATTTCATTCAGATTGGTTGACAATGATCTACCCGAGGTTAAAGCTGGCGAGGACTCTCCTTTGCGAGGATGGGGTGATTTTCATTTCGGTTGATGACAATGAAGTCCATAACTTGCGAAAGGTTTGTGATGAGATTTTTGGTGGTACGAATTTCATTGCTACCGTCATCTGGCAAAAAGTCTTTGCCCCAAAGAATTCGGCCCGTCATTTTTCAGAAGACCACGACTATATAGTGGTTTACGCCCGTAATGCGGAAACTTGGACTCCGAATATGATGGCCCGCACTCCAGAGATGGAGGCACGATATGGTAACCTTGATGATGATCCTCGCGGTCCCTGGGCTTCCGACAATCTAACCGCGAGAAATTTCTATGGCGCGGGAACTTACGCTATCACCTGTCCCTCTGGGCGAGTGATAGCTGGACCCCCCTCTGGACGATATTGGGCAATATCAAAGCTGAAGTTTGATGAACTTGATCGTGACCGACGCATCTGGTGGGGCACTGACGGCAACAATATGCCTCGACTGAAACGTTTTTTGTCTGATGTCAAGGGAGGCAAGGTGCCGCAAACTCTATGGACCTGTACGGAAGTTGGCCACACCCAAGAGGCAAAAAAAGAATTGGTTTCTCTGGTGGAGTTTCCAAATTCTGAAGTTGTGTTTAATACACCCAAACCTACCCGGCTTATCCGACGTATACTACAACTGACGACCAAGCCGGGTGAACATGCGGAAATCGTACTCGATTTTTTTGCCGGAACCGGCACAACCATGGACGCCGTATTTCGTCAGAACGCCGAAGATGGTGGCAATCGCCAGTGCATATTAGTGCAACTACCGGAACCACTCGCCGGGGCAGATAATGGCTCGCTGCAAACCATTGCTGACATCACCAAGGAGCGACTGCGCCGCGCTGGCAAAAAGATAAAACAAGAAAACCCTATCATCACCCAGAAGCTCGACACCGGATTCCGAGTCTTCAAAGTAGACACCTCCAATATGAAGGATGTGTATTACACCCCGGACGAACTTCAACAAGGCAATCTTGATCTTTTCAAAAACCATATCAAACCTGACCGCAGCCCTGAAGACTTGCTGTTTCAGGTCTTCATCGATTGGGGCCTTGACCTCACGCTACCCATTGCCAAAGAAACCATAGACAGCAAGACAGTCTTTTTGGTGGACAGCAATGCCCTGATTGCCTGTTTCGATTCCGGTATCAATGAAAAATTGGTCAAGAAACTCGCCACACACAAACCATTGAGGGTAGTCTTCCGTGATGATGCCTTTGGCAGCGATAGCGTCAAGATTAATGTCGAGCAGATATTCAAACTGCTGTCTCCCGGCACTGAAGTAAAGTCAATATAAGGGGGCGGCATGAAGCTTAAATTCAAAAGACAGCCTTTCCAGACCGAGGCGGTGACGGCGGTTGCTGACTGCTTTGCCGGACAACCGAAGGCCGAAGGTGTCTCCTATAAAATAGATCCTGGCAAAATCGGCAAAACCAACAAAGCCGGAAAAACCCAATACGGCTTTGATTATTCTCAGTCCGGTTTCAAGAACAGGGAACTTGTGCTGACGAAGGATCAACTGCTGGCCAACATCCAGGCTGTTCAACAGCGACAAAATCTTCCACAATCGGTAAATCTGATAAGCACCAAGGTTTGCGCGGTGAATCTCGATATCGAGATGGAAACCGGGACAGGGAAAACCTATTGCTATATCAAGACGATGTTTGAGCTGAATCGTCGTTATGGTTGGTCAAAGTTTATCGTCGTGGTGCCGTCGGTCGCGATTCGTGAAGGTGCGTGCAAATCATTTGAGATCACCGCCGAGCACTTCATGGAGGAATACAATAAGCGCGCCCGCTTCTTTATCTACAATTCAAAGCAGCTCCATCATCTGGAACAGTTCTCCTCCGATGGCGGCATAAACGTCATGATTATCAACGTCCAGGCATTCAACGCGACCGGCAAGGATGCCCGTCGAATCTATGAAGAGCTGGATGATTTCCAGTCGCGAAAACCAATTGATGTGATTGCCGGTAATCACCCGATCATGATCCTTGATGAACCGCAGAAGCTGGAGGGGGCCAAGACTTTTGAGTCAATGACGAAATTCAAGCCGCTGGCCATCTTGCGTTATTCCGCCACCCACAAGACCGAGCATAATAAAATCCACCGGTTGGATGCACTCGACGCCTACAATCAAAAGCTGGTCAAGAAAATTGCCGTGCGCGGGATTACTGTTAGAGGTCTGACCGGCACCAACGCCTATCTTTATCTTGAATCCATCCATATTTCTGCTTTTCCTCCCGTTGCCCGTATCGAGTTTGAGGTAAAACAACAGAACGGCATCAAACGAATTGCACGCAAGTTTGACAAAAACGACAACCTCTATGACCTTTCAGGTGGACTTTCCCAATACAAGGGGTTTGTCGTCGCTGATATCAATGCGGTAAACGATACGGTGACCTTCACCAATGGCGAGGTTATGGAGTCAGGCGAGGCTACTGGTGATGTTAATGAGGCCACGTTGCGTCGCATTCAGATCCGTGAGGCGATCAAGGGCCATCTTGAAAAGGAACAGGCTCTTTTTCCTCTGGGAATCAAGGTGCTGTCGCTCTTTTTTATAGACGAGGTTGCTAAATATCGTCGTTACGATGATGGTGTCGAACAGCCGGGCGAATATGCCAAGATGTTTGAAGAAGAGTATGTAGACGCCGTAAATGAGATTCCTCTCCTGCTTGATGAGCCGTATCGCAAATATCTGAAGGGTATCAAAACCGAAAAGACCCATAACGGTTATTTCTCCATCGACAAGAAAAGCAAACGGTTGGTTGATCCGGAAACCAAGCTTGTCAAAGATGCCGAGACAGGACAGAAAAAGGCCACTTCAGATGATGCTGACGCCTACGACCTGATTCTCAAGGATAAGGAGCGTCTGCTCTCCTTGGATGAACCGGTACGATTCATCTTTTCCCATTCGGCCCTGAGTGAAGGTTGGGACAACCCCAACGTCTTTGTCATCTGCACACTGAAGCACAGCGACAGCAGTATCCGCAAACGACAGGAAGTGGGGCGTGGTCTTCGCCTCTGTGTCAACCAGGCGGGTGATCGAATGGACAGTGGAACCAATGTCCACGACATTAATCTCCTGACCGTTGTTGCCAGCGAGAGTTACAGGGATTTTACGGCCGGCCTGCAGCGGGAAATCTCCGATTCTCTTTCCGCCAGACCGCGTAAGGCTGACGAGGCATACTTTACCGGCAAGGTTATCAAGACTGCTGCTGGTGACGTTAAAGAGATTACGCCACAGATGGCGACAGGCGTTTATTTTTATTTGATCCAAAACGGATATGTAAACACTCAGAAGGAAATTACCGCCACCTATCATGAAGCCAGGAAAAACGATACGCTGGCTCCGTTACCACTGGAGTTGCAACCGTATGCCTCCCAGATAGTGCAATTGATCGATAGTGTCTTTAGCGACGCTGCTCTGCCTGGAATTGAAAATGACCGCAAAGGTAGACCTAACCCTCTGAACAAGAATCTTGAGAAAGCAGAATTCAAAGCTCTTTGGGAAAAGATCAACCGCAAGGCAGCATATACGGTACATTTTGATACAGCTCAACTGATCGAAAAATGTGTAACTGCTCTTGATAAGGAATTACGGGTGACCAAGTTGCAATACACTGTTGAGCGCGGAGAACAAAGCGATTCTGTTTCTTACGATGAACTGCAGAACGGGCAAAGCTTTACCCTTAAGGAAAATGAAACAGGGTTTATGAACAAAACCGTTCATTCCGCTGTCAAATACGATCTGATTGGTAACCTAGCTGAAGACACGAAACTGACCCGCAGCACCGTTGCAGAAATTTTGAAAGCAACCAACAAAACGGTTTTCTCACAGT
>JAUYSF010000417.1 GCA_030696435.1 Desulfoprunum sp.
CCCTTTGCCTCGGGAGAAGGTCGCACCAGCCAGAACTCGATAAACGCCGGGAACTCCTCGCCGGAGGAGAGGCCGGTGTCGAGCGCCACACCGCGGGCCGAGAGACCAAAGGCGTTGCCCTGGCCGACACTGCGGAAATAGCTGGCTCCGGCAAACACCAAGAACTGGTTATGCCGATCTTCCTTGTCCATCGGATAGGTGAGTTTGAAACCGGCATAACCGAGGTCCGGGGGGATTCTCTTTGCCAGATTCGGGTCGTTGAAGGTGAAGAGGTCACGTTTGAAGGGCAGGGGGTGGTTTCCCTGTGAATCGACAATATTAATCGCTACAGCATGGTCGTAAAAAAGACCGGGCGGCATGAGCATGACCTGGAAGCGCGAGCCGGACTCCCGCCAGAGACTCTTTTCGGGATCGAAACGGATATCCTGGTACTGGCTGTAGCTCAGTTCCCGCATGAATTTTGGGATGGCCTGAGGGGCTTGATAGGGCTTGGATGCCAGTGAGCCGGCCTTGTCGATCACTGTCTGAACGTCAAACGCTGACGCCGGGGCAGGCATCAGCATCACAACACATGTCAGAGAACAGAGAATAATCCGTATGGTCAGAGTGACATTAGCCACTGACCTGGAAAAGCAGAGTGTTTTGATGGTGTTCACAGATTTTTGAGGTTTCTGAATGAGTTTCGCTCTGAACGACCCTGAGAGGCAGTGCGCTCAGGCATTGCTGCCTGACTGGCTGAATTTGAGGCTCACGGGAGTGAAGTGGGAAACGGCCTCATCCTTATGCCCCAGCTCTTGCAGTTTCGCCGTTGTTTCATGCAGCAGTGTGGTGAGCTGTCTGGCAATTTCATTGGCATGATGGTGCACCTGCCTGGAAAGATCACGGGTCCGGCTTGCGGCGGTGTTGACTTCATCAATGCTCGCCGAGACTGTCCTGGTATTCTTCGAGGTTTGACTGACCAGGCCGGCGATGTTACCGGTCACCGTCTGTTGCTCGGTGACAGCCGTGGTGATATTGATCGTCACCTGATTCAGTTCCCTGACCCGCTCATCGATATCCCGGAGGTTGTTGTTCAGCGTGGAACTTGCTTTTTGGGTGGCTGCCACCCGTGTCATTACATCGGTGGTGGCCCGTTCAGTCTTGAATGAGAGTTCCCGCACCTCACTGGCAACCACCCCGAACCCCCTGCCCGCATCCCCGGCCCGGGCCGCCTCGATGGTGGCATTCAAGGCCAGGAGTTTGGTCTGATCGGTTATTTCCCGAACCATCGTGATGATATCATTGATATCCTTGATCGACAGGTTGAGCTGGCCGATATTGTCATGTGATTGCCTGTTACTTGCAAGAATCGCCTGGACAATCGTACCCTGGACCTTGATCTGGCTGTTGATATCCTGCATCACCAAACGGAGCTGCTGGGTCGATTGGGAAACACCGGCGGTGTGTTCTGCGGTTTCACTGGCGTGCATCGAGACACAGCCGGACTGCGCTCCGGCTGTTGTCGCGAGATCATGCAGGCTTGTGGACATAGCCACCAGTTCCCTGGCCCGTCCCTCAAGGGTATTGACCACGGTGGCGATGGTGTCGATCAGCTCGTCGACGATGGATTTTTCGCGGACTTTGCGCAGGTTCTCGCTCTGCAGCTCACTGAGGGCCTCGCGGAAGTTGCTGATAGCCCCCGACAGCACCCCGATTTGGTCCCGGCGGTTTCGGCAGGGGACCTCGGGGAACTTGCCGGAACGGATTTCTTCGATCGTGTGAGTCAGGCTATGCAGCGGCCGTTCAACAATGAGCCGCACGAGAAAGAAGAGGACCACCATATTGGCCAGGATCGCCAGAAAGCCCATGCCGAGTGTGAACTTGCGCTGCTCCAGACGGGTTTCGGCCAGGAGCTGCTCTTTGGCACTGATCTCGTCTACATTGTAGAGGATTTCATTTCTCGTCAGTTCAGCATGGAGGCCGACATCAGCCGCTTTCTGAGAGAGCTCTTTGATCCGTCCCTGTATATCCTGATCAGAGATAGACTGGTTTGAAAGTGAGGTGACCATTGTGGCAAGTCGGGTTGCATCCTCGGCGGGATTATTGCTGGCCAGATGTTTTCTCTCAACAGTTTCAGCAAAAACTCCTGTTGCATCGAGGATGCCGTAGGAGATGAACAGGCCGTCTGTCGATTGGATGACAAAGCCTTTGTTGGCCAGATCGCGGCGTTCCTGGCGAGAGTAATATTTCTGATAACGCTCCCTTCCTTTCAGGGTCTGGTTCTCAATACTCTGAAATTCATGGTCAATCGTGCTGAGGATCTTATTGCGGGCATCGATCTTGAAAAGTCCCGGCAGGAGGAGAAATTCGTTCTGCAGATCGACAATGGTTTTGCGGAGATGGGTGCTGAGTTCCTCCCGGATGCTGAGGACATCGTTGACTGTCTGTGCAACTTTGGCACTTGCCTGCAGATTGATATAGAGCAGAGAGCCGATAAAGATATTTGAGGCGAGCGATACCCCGAAAAGGATCTTTGTGCCCACCGTGATCCAGCGTATATTCCTTATTTTTTTGAAAATATTCATATGTGTTCCTGTTGGTTCCATAAAGAGTCAGGCCTTTTACCCGGACGAAAAAAGGCAGTGATTAATCAATATTGAGACAATACAGGGACAATGTTGGGATCGTGTTAAGAGGCTGTTCTGAAAAAAACAGGAAGCTGTTTGGGGATACACTCTGGCGGTTTGCTGAGGGATGTGGGAGATGCGGAGTGATGCCGGAGAGGGCTATTATGCGCCGGTCTGATTGCCGGATGTTTCTGCCGGGATCTTCTTGGTGGTGGTTTCGGTTTCGTCCTGCAGGATGATGCCGATAAGTCGTGCCGGAGGTATGTTTTCGGCAGGCGTTGCCGGCAGGAGCTGGCCCGTGGAGCTTGAAACATGCAGCAGGCCGGCAGCGGTCAGTTGCGAGACGGTTTCCCTGATCATGGCGGAGTCGAGGCCGGCGAGGGTCTCCTCAAGATCGGTGAGGGTGTGAGGGTTCTCGTGCTCAAAACCCGTGTAGATCTCGGCCATGATGGAGAAGGCTCCAACCAGTTTCTGGGCAGGTGTACAGGGTGTCGGGATCATTCTGTAACTCTTCAGGTTCTGGCAGGCATAGGCGAATTGCGCCCCGATGAGAATGAAAATCCAGATGAAATATATCCAGATGAGAAAGAGCGGCAGGGTGGCAAAAGATCCGTAGATGGCATTATATCTGGACACCCCGATCTGTAGGGAGATATAGACGTTTTGGATGGCAAACCAGAGGATGGCGGCCAGCAGGGCCCCGGCCATGGCGGGTAGAGACCGGACTCGGGTGTTGGGGAAAAAAAGATAAATGACGTAGAGTGTCAGGGCTATAAAAAACACCGGGACCAGTTTCAACAAGAATGTCTGCAGCCATAAGAGGGGAATAAGGTCTTCCAGTTTGGCAAAGAGCGTGGGATTTTTAAGAAAGGCGGAAGCGGCAAAACCGATGTTGATGGAAAGGGGCATCAGGACCAGCAGGGTGAGGTAGTCTGATATTTTCCGTAAAGGAGAGCGGCCCTTCCGGACATGCCAGATGACATTCATGGCGTCTTCGATATTGTTCAGCACCAGTAGGATACTGAGAAAGAGACCGAGGATACCGAGACTGCCGAGGGTGGCAAAATTTGTCTTGTCGACATAGTCGAATATCATCTCGGCTGCCGAGCGGAGGTGCCCGGCGAGAGAGGCGTCGGCTGAGGAGGAGACCGTTTCGGTTCCATTTAGGTATGCCACCTTTTGTTCCAGGGTGGCGATATAGCCGTAGGCTGCCTGTTTAAGGTGGTTATCCCCTCCCATTCCTTTGAGCACCGCAGTGCTCATCGCCAGGACGGGCACGAGGGAGAGCAGGATGGTATAGGTCAGGGCGGCGGAACGCAGGGAGAGGTCATTCTTCCAAAACTCCTGCAGGGTGACCGCCAGGGTGCGGAGGCAGAGGTGAAGCAAGGCCGGAAGAGGCCGGGCCGGTCTCTCGTCGTCCAACCAATCAAAGAAGGAGGCGATAAGGCTGCGGGGAGGGGGTGTCTGCATGAAGTTTGGGCCACCCTCAGTTCCGGCTATACAGCCATTTTTCAAGAATAGCGAAGACGATTTCCCTCTTTATCGGCTTGGTGATGTAGTCGTTCATGCCGGCCTCCAGGCAGATCTCCCGGTCGCCTTTCATGGCGTTGGCGGTCATGGCGATGATGGGGATCAGAGCGAAGCCTTTGCTGCGGATCTGGCGGGTAGCTTCGAGGCCGTCCATCTCCGGCATCTGGACGTCCATGAGGATGGTATCGAATTTCTCAGGGTCATTGGTGTAGACCTCGACCGCCTGACGGCCGTTGCCGACGACCTGCACATGGTATCCCGCTTTTTGCAGAATCATGACGGCAAGTTTCTGGTTGACCAGATTGTCCTCGGCCAGGAGCAGTCGAACAGAATGTTTAATATCTTCCCGGACCGAGTATTGGGTGACGAGTTTTGTCTCAACGGCCGGTTCATCGCTGATCGCCTGATTGCCGAGCATCTTGGACAGTGTCCTGATCAGGATATTGCGCCGGGCAGGTTTAGTCAGGAAGGCGGAAAACCCGACCTCTTTGCAGCGAGCGGCAACCTTTTCTGCTGAAGAGGTGTAGGCGAGCAGGGGGATGGCCGGGTTTGCGAGGTCTGATCGGCGGATATTGGTCGCCAGATCATAACCGGAGATAAAGGGCAGCTGCAGGTCAAGGATGGCGAGAGCGAATGGCTGTCCCTGTCTTTCGGCCTCTCTGAGAGTATCAATGGCACCCGTGCCATCGAGGAGGGTGGTGACGGACATGCCGTTTGTTTCCAGAATATTGCTGAGAATTTCATTGTTCATCAGATTGTCGTCGACGACAAGAACCCTGATTCCCTGCAGATTTCCCTGGGGCGGGGCGACGATTTGCGGTTGTACGGCCTTGCGCATAACGGCCGTGAAATGGAAGGTCGTGCCGACCCCGATGGTGCTTTCAACCCAGACCTCGCCATCCATCAGCCCGGCAATCTTACGGGAGATGGAAAGACCAAGGCCGGTACCGCCGTATTTCCGCGTTGTCGAGCCGTCGGCCTGCTTGAAGGCCTCAAAGATCGATTCGAATTTCGATTCGGCCAGGCCGATGCCCGTGTCACGTATCCTGCAGTGTAGGTTGATGGTTTCTTCGGTCTCCCCGGCGATGTCGACTGCCAGTTCCAGCTCGCCTTTTTCGGTGAATTTTGCGGCATTCCCCAGCAGATTGACCAGGACCTGACGAAATCGGCCGGGATCCCCCTTGATCGTGGCCGGCAGGGTGTTGCCAATGCGGCAGAGGACTTCAATAGGTTTGCCGGTCACCCGTGGCCTGATCAGTTCGCAGACGTCGTGGGCGGTAATTTCGGGATCGAAATCAATATATTCGAGGGTCATCTGGCCTGCCTCGACCTTGGAGAAGTCGAGGATATCGTTGATCAGGGCGAGCAAGGCCTCGCCACTGCGCTTGATGGTCATGGCACTGTCGAATTGTTCTTCGTTCAGATTTGTTTCCAGGAGCATATCGGTAAAGCCGATGACGCCGTTCATCGGCGTGCGTATCTCGTGACTCATTGCCGCCAGAAATTGGCTCTTGGCAACGTTTGCCGCCTCGGCTGCCAGTTTTGATTTGCGTAGCTCCCTGGTCTGTTTTTTGATCTCGGACTGGAGGGTCTTGGAATAATTCTCCTGTTGTTCCTGGATGATCTTATAGCTCCGCTGGGTCTCTTCGAGCATCTCCTGGTATTTGGTTTCAAGGACCTGAAATTTGCGGTCGAACTGTTTCTTCTGGATCGTCAGTTTCTTGATGGTTTTCTGCTGTTCCTTGCGGATAAAGAAGCGATCAAGCGCCAGGCTGATCAAGCTGGCGAGATCCTGCTGTCGTGAATCCCGGTCTTTGCGGCCAAAGAGCAGAAAAAGTTCAAGTGCCGGTATCGTCACGGCAAAATATCCGGCGGCAGAGAGCGGTTGGGGCCGGAGGGGTTCTGCGGCAAGGGACATGGTTTTACATTCATCGACAACCTCCTGGGGGAAGTCCGCAGGAACAACAGGCAATGCGGCTGAGCTCTCTTTCGGGAGTACCACTGTCACGAGAGAAGGCAGGGCCTCCTGCAAATAGGTCAAGAGCTCAGCCGTGTCACTTACAAGAGTTGCCGTCCCGCTGAAGAGTTCCCCCGGGTCACTCATCATTTGCTCTCCTCCGCACCGTAAATGTCCTGGGCCTTAGCCATCTCTTCCGGCAAATCGTCCATCAGAACGGAATATTCATCCCAGTTTTCGCGGATATGCTCGATAAGCGGGGCTGAGATATGCACCTCCATGCCGGGAAGGGTTGTGTGCTTGAGTTGGCCTGTCAGGTATTCGGAGATCTGGATAATCCCGGTGATGCTTTCAGGTTTGATTGTGTCGAAAAGGGTGTGGTGATCGCGTATCGCCTCTTGGATGGCTACGGGCATGGCCCACTCCAGGGTCAAGAGATAGCCGATTTCACAGTGGTCGGTGCCGAGGATGAGCCGTTCCTGTTCCACCATGGAACTGGTGGAGTGGCAATCGGTGCAGATCTGCATGAAATCCTCTCTCTTGACCTGTTCTTCGACGATTATGCCGAAATCATGCAGTATGCCGCAGAGATAGACATCCTCGCCGTTGATGCCGAAGATCCTCTCTGCTACCATCTTGCTGCAGATACTGACGGCAGCGCAGTGCATCCAGAGACGTTTTCGAGAGAAGAGGCGGGCCTCATCCCGCTCTTTGAAGATGCTTTTCAGGGCATCGGTTATGGCCATGTTGTGCAGGTTTTTCATGCCGATAAAGGCCACGGCCCGACCTATCGAGTCCACCTTCTGGGCCAGGCCATAAAAGGGGCTGTTGACCAGACGCAGGAGGCGGGCAACCAGGACGGGGTCCATCTTGATGACATCTTCAAATTCCTTGATGGTGGAGTTGCTGTCCGCGATGAGCTTCGATAATTTCGTCACAACATGGGGAAGTGTTTGAACATCACTGAATTTGTTGATAATTTTCTTTGCAGTGCTCATAACGCTCCTGGGGGATGGCTGTATTAGCGGGAATGGATTTCCTTCTTGGCAATCGCCTCACTCTTGACCCGATCGAGCAGTTCAGCCAGGACCGGTTTGATATTTTCGCGGAGGTCTCCTGCGACAATGATGAAGAGAAGGTCATCGCCGGGTACGAAGGTGCCAGCCCGGGCCTCGATGATGATTTCAAAGATCCCTTCCCGTTCCAGAAATTCACTGCGCAGGGCTTCTATTTTCTTGAAGTCGGGAGTGACCTCCAGGGCGGTCACGGAGGATTTATCCTTCCTTGACCAGTTCCGAACGACCCCGTTGTGAACCAGAATCATGCCGACATTGTCTTGAAAGCCGGGCCTTTTTTTTAATTCTGCGATTGTCTGTGAGATGTCCATACGATCCTTTTCGTCTCTTGTTTGTTATGCGGTGGCTCGGTCGGGCAAGCGCGGCTTCAGATGGCTTTGACGATCGGGATGACCAGTTCCATGGAGGACCGCAGTTGGGTAAGATCTTTTGAGGCATTGTATTTTTGCAGAAGCCAGATGGGGATGGTGAACTTGGTGTGACAGATATCCCAGATCGTGTCCTCGGCTGCGACGGTATAATTTTTTATGCCGACAACGGAATAAGTGGAGAAATAATGCCGTTCAGTACTCTGATGAAAAGAGATGCGCCTTTTCTGGAACTCTCCGGGGGAAACCTTGTCAAAGCGCAGGACCAAAGAGCGGCCAGGGTACACCGTCTCCTCTGCCATGTTGTTTATCCGACGCAGGGCTGTTGTGGTAATATCCGCCCATTTTGCCAGCAACTTCAGGGTTTCTCCCGGTTGAATCTGTATCTTGCCGAAGTGCTTACCGTTATGTACGACGGACTGGAATACGCCATATCGACCGTTTGTTTGTTTCGGGGCCAGGTCTGCCGTCAGCGGTTTGCTGGTGGCGGCAGCGGCGGCAGCAGATGAGGAGGGGATGCGCAGGGTCTGGCCAATCTGGATCTCCTTGCTCTGCAGATCATTGGCGGCAATCAAGGTCTCCGGAATAATGTGATATTTTCTTGCCAGCGAGTTGAGCGTATCACCCTTTTTGACCTTATGGACACGATGTGTTTCTGCTTCTGGAACAACAGCCCGGGCTCTGGCGATGATGGGCTCCGGTTCAGCTCTCTTTTCATTGGACGGCAGGTGCAGGGAATATCCTCGGGGGATTTGTTTCTGACCGCTAAAAACAGCAGGCCTGAGGGCGGGGTTGAGGTGTTCCAGTGTAGCTGCAGAGACTCCGAAGTGTTTTTTGATCTCTTTGATAGAAGAGTTGCCTTTAAGGGTGACGACCCGGGTCGGCTCGGGCCGGTCGAGCCTGATTGCGGGATTGCTCTCATATTCTTTGGCTGCCCCGAGGGCGGCCAGGAACTCGGAATAAAAATTTCGTGAGGCGAATTTGAAGTAGCCCTGACTGTACTCGCTAAAGATTCGTTCATAGGATCCCTTGTCTTTCACGGCCCTCTTCATGCCGCCAGTCCCGTAGTTGTAGGATGTCAGGGCCAGGGGCCAGCTGCCAAGAAGGTTGTAACTGTTTTTCAGGTATTTGGCTGCTGCATGTGCCGCGAGTATGGGGTCTCCTCGCTCGTCGACCGCTGTGTTTATGCGAAGGTACTGTTTGCCTGTGCTGTAGGTAAACTGCCAGACTCCGGAAGCCCCCAATTTGCTGTAGGCCTTGGTGTCAAATGATGACTCGACATGGGGAAGATAGGCAAGGTCTTCAGGAAGATTGTGTAAACGGAAGATTTTCTTAATGGCAGGCAAATAGGCCCCTGAACGGATAACGCCTTCGAGAAATCGTTCCTTCTGACCTGTTTGCACCCGCACGGATTCGGCTGCTCTGGCCATTCTTCGGGCACTTCCCCGGCCTGGAAAAAGAGCGGCAATCCGCCTTTCTTCCGCAGTGCCGGTGGCGGTTTGCGAGAGTTGTTGTAGGATGGTGGCGTAGTGGTTTTTCTTGCTGTCGAGCAGCATTTTGTTGATTTTTGCAGCCCCAGGCAGCTTTTCGTCAACTACCGTTACCACCTCATAGATGACCGAGAGGTCGTTTTTGTCGTGGATTACAGCGGTATTCAGTGAATATTTGGTGTAGATATCTTTCCAGAAGCGGACATTATCCTCTATGACAGGGTAGAGGGGGAAGGTCGAATTGTCGGGCCTCGCAAGGGCTGCGCCGGGAAGACCTGTCACAAGACAGATGAGTAAGATGCCGAGTGCTCGTGTGCAGCCGGACAGATAAAAACGAGTAGGAGGTGTGGGTTTGATCATACGAGATATACCTAAGAAAAGAGAATCATATATTCTTTTATATCATAACAGATGGCGTATCGGAATAGTTTTCAGTCAGAGCTTATACCGGAACAATTGAAAGTTACATCAGGAATACGAAGGAAAGGACAATGTATACCCCCATTTTGGCATCTCTTGGCTATATCCTCTCCCCCGACCGGCAGAGAACCCTTCTCGTCCACAGAAACCGTAGGTCAAGCGATCAACATCTCGGAAAATACAACGGATTGGGCGGTAAAATGGAGCCTGGAGAGGATATCTATCGTTGCCTCGTCCGGGAAATATACGAAGAAGCGGGAATTGTCTGTGAAAAAACGCTTCTGAGAGGGACGATCAACTGGACGGGTTTTGGACCCTATGGCGAAGACTGGTTCGGGTTTATCTTCCGGATTGAAACGTTTAAAGGGATACCGCGGACGGCCAATGACGAAGGAGAACTGCTCTGGGTGGATATCGCAGAGCTTGATAACCTGCCGATGTGGGAGGGAGACAGGCACTTTCTGCCGCTGGTCTTCGATGACGATCCCAGGACTTTTCATGGATACATGCCCTATGAGAACGCTACGCCCCTGTCCTGGCATTATACCCGCATCTAGAGTGGGGATGGGCCGTTTGTTGTGTCGCATGGTGGGGAAGATAGATCAAAACAGACCGGTCTCGGTCAAAACTTGCGGAGAATAGAGTGCATGGT